>NZ_JBOZCJ010000018.1:0-47265 GCF_051265215.1 Actinotignum stranguriae | reverse complement strand
GTTGGCCACGTTCGGGAGGGATAACCGCTGAAAGCATCTAAGCGGGAAGCCTGCTTCGAGATTAGTTCTCGTTCCACCTTTTGGGGTGGGTGAGGTCCCCGGTTGATGATCGGGTTGATAGGCCAGGGATGTAAGCATTGTGAGGTGTTTAGTTGACTGGTACTAATGGACCGATAACCAAAATCAACATTGACAGGTTGCTTTTGTTTGTTTTGCGTGAGATTATGTGTGTTTGCGTTCACTGTGCGATGACTGGCCACCATGTGGTTGGTTGGTGTTTGTTTGGTTGTGGCGGTGGTTATAGCGGCAAGGGTATACGCCCGGTCTCCTTTTCGAACCCGGTAGCTAAGGTTGTTTGCGCTGATGGTACTGCACTCGGTGGGGTGTGGGAGAGTAGGTCACTGCCGCCATATTTTCTTATGTGTGTGGGGTGTTAGTCCTGTTGTGGGGCTGGCACCCCACACACCCATTTAACCCGAAGAGCCGGCGAAGGGAATAGGTGAAACCTGACTTGGCTCATTTAGTGCGACTTTGGCAGTGACTCGATAAGCACGGCCACGTCCGCCGGCAGCGGGGTGCGAGCATGAACGACCTGCCCGCCGACCTCAAGCGTGAACGAGCGGTACTTCTTCAACGTCCGCACCAACCGTTTCAACGACACACCCGTGGACTGCTCAAGAACATGCCCGCACGCCATCGCTACCATCACAATCGTTAAATGCGCCTGGATCGAGTCTTCTTTACGGTGAAAGATCGGACGCGCCCGTAAATCCGACTTCGCCATCCGGAAAGCCTTCTCGATACGGAATAACTGGCGATAAAACCCGATCACCGCACCAGCATCCAAATCCAACCGATTCGTCTCATATCCCTTAATCCCAGCCAACGCAAGATGCTTATCCGCTAATGCCTGGTTCACGCGCTTATTGGGAGCTTGCAAGTCAACATACCGGTTACGCTTGACCGGTATTTTCCCTTCCACCGCACGCCTGGCCTTGTCTAACTGTTCTTTCACACCCCGCCGCGTGCGCCGAGCCCGATCCTTCGAGTACTGATAATAAACAACCGACTCCACCACACCCACACCCTGGCCAGCGGCTTTGCTAGCATGGTTTTCTTGGCGCCAGACCTGACCATCCACATAGTCTTTACCCGGATTCTCTTCACGCCACTTTGCGATAGGGACAGGGATATCACGTTCTTTCGTGCCCAGAATATAGCCCAGACCAGCCCCGATAATCTCTTGCTTGTTAGAAGCTGAGAACATTCCCGCATCAGCCACAACCGTGATATCGGTAAGCCGGTAGACACGCCTGAGGCGTTCAATCATGGGTAGCATCGTGTGGGTCTTGGCCCGGTTTCCTTCAAACCCACCAATCGCCAACGGCAACCCGCAGGCGTCGGTGAGCATCCCGACCGTGATCTGCGGGTCAATACGGCGTTCTTTCGAATAGCCAGGTTTACGTAACTCGTCTTCTTTATCCGTCTCGAAATATAAGGTTGTTACATCGTAAAGGACGAGAACGCCTGGCCCGATACCCGCATGCCTTGCTAGCGTGGCCGTGATTCTGTCACGGAATTCTTCTTCCGCGTAACGGGGCAGGTGGCGTTTAATCGTGGAATACGAAGCCGAGCCTGCCCCGACTTCGGCGAGAGTTTCGATGGAATCAAACTTGGAGCCCGGGTGGATAATCCTGGCGGCCACCAGATCGTAGAACACCGGGTCATGATTGGTTGGCGGGCCTAGTTCCAGGAAATCAAAAGCCCCACGGATCGCGTCGAGGAGGTAGCCGGCACGCGAGCTGGCCACGGTCAAGGGATTATCCACCGAACCACTAGCCACGCGCGTCGGCGCTGTCTCAACGCCCGTCTCCAGGTCTAAAGAGAGCTGGTCCCCGTCGATCAAGCGCTGGGCCTGGGCTTTTAAGAGCGCGAGTTCACCGGGCGTGTGGGCTGAACCAATGTGCTCGAGTACGGGCTTGCGATCCACGTAACGCCACACGACTTGTACCGCGGTAGCGCCCGACTTGGTTATCACGGTACGAATCCGGGGTCGTGGCATACCACATAGCCTACCCCCAACCCGTTAGTACGACATTTCACCCACGAACGAGACAAAACCCCAGGCCACAACGTCAATATGAAACCTATCACGCCAAAATGAGCCAAGTCAGGAAAAATAATGTGTGAGAGATTCTTTGCGTGAGATAGGTATGTTTGCGTTCACTGTGCGATGACTGGCCACCGCGGGTTGGTTGGTGTTTGTTTGGTTGTGGCGGTGGTTATAGCGGCAAGGGTATACGCCCGGTCTCCTTTTCGAACCCGGTAGCTAAGGTTGTTTGCGCTGATGGTACTGCACTCGGTGGGGTGTGGGAGAGTAGGTCACTGCCGCCATGTTTCTTGTGTGTGGGGTGTTAGTCCTGTTTGGGGCTGGCACCCCACACACCCATTTAACCCGAAGAGCCGGCGAAGGGAATAGGTGAAATGGTCTCAGCAAAGAAGCTGATCCAAAGCGTCACCAGCCGGAAAGGTGTGTACCCGGATCCGCTCACATAGCGACAGTTGGGCGGATGCGTCGCCAGGGCTCAACCTTGTCGTAAGGGTGTGGTACCGTCCGATACATGATCGGCGCGCCGCCTTCGGATAGCGACATGCACGCGGGTTGCTCGCGGGGGCTAGCTGCGCCGTCGTACCTTAGGTACACGCGAAATGGAGGTAAGAATGAAACGTTGGGGAGCGCTGTGCGCGGTGCTCGCACTCGCCCTGGGCGCCTGCGGAACCACCGGGAAAACCGAAGGGAATTCCCCGAAAGAAGGCGCCGCATCCGCACCGGCTGCTGAAGCGCAAGCATCCGCGCCCACCACCACCGCGGTAGCCGTGCCCGATCCGCGCAGCCTCACCGGAATGGTGAGCGTCGATCCACTCCCCGAACCGCATCCGGCGCAGCCCGCCGCCGTCAACCTCCCCGTCACCATCACGGACGCCAGTGGCGCGAAAGTGACCGTGACCGATGCGTCGCGCGTGGTGACCCTCGATATGTCCGCCGCGATTTCGCAAACGCTCCTCGCCCTCGGGCTGGGCACCACCATCGCGGGCCGCACCGTATCCGATACGGAGCCGAGCCTCGCGGACGTTCCGGTCGTCACCGAGAGCGGGCACAGCGTGAACGCCGAGGCAGTACTGCGCCTCGCCCCAACCCTGATCCTCACCGACGGCACGATCCGCGGGGCCGAAGGTGCCCTCGCGCAACTCGAAGCCTCCGGTATTCCGGTGGTGCGGCTTACGCGCGCAACAAAGTTCGACGACGCGCCCGCCCGCGCGGCGGAAGTCGCCCGCGCCGTGGGAGCCGGGCAGGCGGGCGAAGAACTGGCCGCCCAGATTTCCCAATCCATCGCGCAGGCGCGGATCGACGTCGCCCAGCTGGCCCCGGCCGACCCGCTGCGCATGGTCTTCCTCAATATTCGCCCCCAGGCCGGGCTGTTTATGCTGCTCGGGAGCGAATCGGGTGCCAGCGACGTGATTGACGCGGTGGGCGGGCGCGATATGGCCGGGGAAGCGGGAGTCACCAAGGCCCGGCCAGCCAGCCAGGAAGCGCTGCTCGTGGCCAACCCCGAAGTTATTATCGTGATGACCAATGGGCTGGGCGCACTCGGCGGGATCGAGGCGCTCGAAGGCCAACCCGGGATCTCGCAAACCGACGCCGGGAAGAAGCGGCGCGTGCTCGCCATCCCCGATAACCTTTCCCTCGGATTCGGTCCGCAAAGTGGCGATCTTATTCGCGCGATGGGCCAGGCGCTTTACACTGCCCAGTAGCGGCACAACGCCGGCAGCGGTGGGAACGCATAGCCGGCACGTAGTGGGAACACGCCACGCGGCGTGGGAAACGCGGGCGGGCAGGGTGCCCGCGGTAGCGCACCGCGAAGGGATAATACGAAAGGATAGTGAGAGGATGACCGTGGCCCAGCGCCCCAGCTCGCGCGAGGGACATCCGCATTCTTCGCCGGCCGGGCATGCCGCCCGGTCGACACAAGGCCCGAGCTCACGGCAGCGCCCTCGCTCACGCGGGGCGGATCCGATTTCCGCCCCCGGGCGCCGCGCCGCGCTCATCGCGGCCTGCCTGCGCCTGGCCACCATCGCGGCGATTATTGCCGGGTACGTGACGGCGGCTCACACCAGCGCGGCACCGCTGAGTACCGGCCACCTCTGGCTCGCGGCCGGCTTCTTCGCCCTGGCCGCCGCCTGCGCGCTAGCCGAACGAGTGGGCAGCACCGGGGCAGCCCGCGCGGAGGAACGCCGGCTGCGCGGCCGGCTCCTCGAACGCACCTTCGCGCTCGCCCGCACCGGCACCCCCACGCCCTATACTGCTGGGCGCCTCCTCCCGCTCCTCACCGATAGCGTCGAGCGCATCACCAATTACCGGCAGGGTTACGTGGGCACCACCATTGGTGCGTTGCTCGCCCCGTTCCTCACTCTCGCCTTTATCGGGATCGCCATTGACCCGGTGATCGGCTTCGGCGTGATGGCGGCCCTCCCGCTTATCCCCGCCGGCATCGGCCTCTTCTTCCGTTTCTTTCGCCGCGCGTCTACCGAATCGCGCCGCGCGCGCGACACCCTCGTGGATAGCTATCTCGACGCCATCCGCAATATGACCACCATCCGCCTCTTTAACGCCGGGGAACGCACCGAAGCCGACCTGGCCCGCCGCGGCGAAGCGAACCGCCGCGCCATTATGCGGATGCTGGCCGGCAACCAAATCGTCATTATCGTGATGGACGGCCTGGTCGGGCTCCTCCTCATCTGCCTGACCGCCGGGCTCACCACCGCCCGCGCCGCGCACCTCGCCCCGTGGGAAGCCCTCGCCGTGGCCCTCCTCGCGGTGGTTCTCCTTGAACCGCTCTCGCAGGTAGCGGGCTTCTTCTACATCGGGATGGGCGGGCGCGCCGCCCAAAAAGCCATCACCCGGTACCTCGCCATCGCTCCGCGTATAGTGCACGACGGCGCAGCTGCGGCTCCCAGCACCGTTGAGGATTCAGGTGCGGCTGAGAGTGACGGCGCCACCCCGCCCGCCAGCGCCGCCCCGCTGATCACCGTGACTAACGCGGCGGTGAATTACGGGCGTGAAGAGGTGCTGACCTCGGTGAATCTGCGCGTGGCGCGCGGGGAACGCCTCGCGATTGTGGGAGTGAGCGGAGCCGGGAAATCCACCCTGCTCGCGCTGCTGCGCGGAGCCCTGCGCCCGCAAGCCGGGAGTGTGCAGATTGGCGAGGTCCACGTGGATGCTGAGAGTGGTGACCTGGCGCAGTTGCGCGCGCGCAGCGCCGTCGTCGCCCAAACAACGTGGATGTTTACCGGAACTATTGCAGATAACCTGCGCCTGGCGCGCCCGGATGCCACCGCGGAACAGATGTGGGAGGCACTGCGGCGCGCGCAGGTGGACGAGGACGTGGCGCGGATGCCGGAGGGGCTCGATACCTACCTCGGGGAGGATTCCGCTTTGATTTCCGGCGGGCAGGCGCAGCGTATTTCGCTGGCGCGGGCGTTTTTGGCCGGGCGCACCCTGCTGCTGCTCGACGAGCCCACCGCGCAGGTAGACCTCGAATCCGAAGACCGGATTTGTGCGGCGCTGGCGGGGCTGGGGCCCGAGTATACGCTCGTCATGGTCACGCACCGTCCCGCCTTGGCGGCGCTGGCGGACCGGGTGGTGCGGGTCCGCGACGGAATTCTCGAGGAGGTCAGTGATGTCCACGCCGAGTAATAAAGCCGCGCTGCGCGGGAATGATGCGCGTGAGAATAACGGCGCCGTGCAGCGCAGGAATGGTGCGCGCGAGGATAACGGCGCCGTGCTGCGCGGGAATGGTGCGCGCGAGAATAACGGCGCCGTCCGCGTAACAAGCGGCGCCGCGCCGGGGTTGCGCACCGTGCTGCGCTGGTTGCTTTCCCTCACCCGCCCCGTCCACGGCCCGCTCGCCCTGTCCACCCTGTGCCGGGCCGCCGGCCAGGTGGCCGATATTGGGCTGTTCGCGGTGGCGACCTACGGGATGGTGGCGGCCGTGAGCAGCGGCGGGGGAGCGGGCTTCCTCTGGTTCGTGGCTCTCCTCGCGCTCCTCAAAGCCGCCCTGCGCTACCTCGAACAATTCACCGGGCACTACGTGGCCTTCCGGGCCCTCGAACTGCTGCGCACCCGCGTTTTTGCCGGCCTGTGGCCCAAGGCCCCCGGGATTATGGCGCGCTCGCGTTCGGGGGATATCGTTGCCTCCCTCACTCGCGATATTGACCGCATTGAAGTGGTCTACGCCCATACTGTGGCGCCGGTGGTCTGCGCCTACGTGCTCACCCCCGCGGCGCTGCTGGTGGGCGGCGCGCTACTCGGGTGGCACGCGATGGCGCTGCCGGCCGTGGCCGCGGCTCTAGCACTTGCGGTTATCCCTTACGTGGGTACCCGGCGCGCGATTGATGCGACGACGGCGCAACTCGCCGCCCGCGCCGATCTGGCCGCGCATGTGACCGATTCGCTCTACGGCCTCGAAGACGTGCTCGTCTTCGGCCGCACCGCCGACCGGATGGACGAAACAGCGGCCCTGGGTGCGAAAGTCGCCACCGGTGGATCTTTCCCGGCCTGGGTGGCCGGGCTGCGCCGCGGGGCCAATATTATTGCCGCCGGTATGAGCGCGGCGTGGATTATCGCGGTGGGAGTGAGTGACCCGAGTATCTCGTTGCCGCTCGCGGCGGCCGGCGCGGTGGCGGCGCTGCGGGTATGGGAAGGCCCCCAGGCTCTCGAAGATGCGGCGTCGTCCCTCGATGCCTCGCTCGCGGCCGCGCGGCGTATCTATGCCCTCGCGCACGCGCCCCAGCCGTGCCCGGACGGCCCCGGGATCCTCATGCCCGAACGCGGCCTCTCCGTGGAATTCGACGACGTCCACTACGCCTACCCGGAGCGCGAGCGCGAGGTGCTGCGCGGAGTGAGCCTGCGTATTCCCGCCGGTTCCCATACAGTGCTGGCCGGGCGTTCCGGCTCGGGTAAATCCACCCTGGTGCATCTGGTGGAACGCTACGATGACCCGACATCCGGGATGGTGCGCATCGGCGGGATTCCCACCACGGACCTCAAGGTCGCTTCGTTGCATGCCTGCGTGGTGGGGGTGTCTCAAAAAAGCCAGATTGTGGCCGGGACCATCGCCGATAATCTGCGGCTCGGGGTACCGAAGGCCACCGAAACTGAGCTGTGGCGCGCCCTCGGCGTGGCCGGGCTGGATAGCGATGTGCGGGCCATGCCGGACGGCTTGAATACCCGGGTGGGAGGCGGTACCTCGCACGGGCGGCCCACCGGATATGCGCTTTCGGGCGGGCAGGTGCAGCGCCTGTGCCTGGCCCGCGCGGTTCTCATGCACCCGGCCGTCCTCATCCTTGATGAATTCGCCGCGGCCCTCAATAGCGAACTTGAAGCGCGCATCCGCGCCAATCTGCGCGCCGCCCTGCCCGAGGCCACCATTATTGAAGTGAGCCACCGCCTCGATGCGGTGCGCGAAGCCGATACCGTGGCGGTGCTCTCCGGCGGGCGCCTGGTGCTGGCCGGCCCGCCCGCCGAGATCACCGAAGCGCGGGTGCGGGAAGCCGTGCGGGAGAACGGCGCAGCGGTGGAAGGGGCGGCGCACCGCGAGACGGCGGAGGATACTGCCGCGCAGCCGGAGACTACGGCAGAAAACGCGCCCCGGGCGCCGCGCCATTAGCGCTCCGTACAACATTAAGGCAAGATAGACAGGATGAGTGGACAGCGCGGCAACCAGGGGCACGCGGCCACCGCGCTCTCCGCGGTGCCCGGCGCGCCAGCTATGCCCGCGGAGCCGGGCACGCCGGGAGCACCCGGAGCGTCAGCCATGCCAGCGCTCCCCGCGGTGCCCGCCGGCATAAAAGCACGCCGCCACCGGCGCTTCTGGACGTTCCTCATCCTCACCGTGCTCCTCGCTTTGGGTATGCTCCTCTCCGCACACCTGGGCCAATTCCCCGTCACCGTGGGAGATGTAGGGCGCGGTATCGCCGCCCGCTTCGGGCTGGCCGCGCCCCCGGAAGATCCCCTCGTCATGGCGGCGCTCTGGAATATTCGCTTCCCCCGCATCTGCTTAGGCGTTTTGGTGGGCGGGGCGCTCGCGGTGGCCGGCGCCGTTATGCAGGCGGTCTTCTCCAACCCGTTGGCCGAACCGGGAATTATCGGGGTGTCCTCCGGATGTGCTTTCGGGGCCGCCCTCACCATGGTCTTTGTTCCCGGAGCCTTGGGCGGTTTCTCGGTACCGCTAGGAGCCTTCGCTGCCGGGCTCGTCACCTCCGCCACCGTCTACCTGCTGGCGCGCTCGCACGGGCGCGCTGAAACTCTCACCCTGGTGCTCACCGGCATCGCCGTGACCGCGGTGGCCTCCGCCCTCACCTCCATCGCCACCTACCTGGCCGATACCAATGCCCGCGAACAAATCGTGTTCTGGCAGATGGGATCGCTGGCTGGAGCCTCCTGGTTCCAGGTCGCCGTGGTGGGCGCGGTGGTTGGCATCGGTATCCTTGGCGCCCTCGCGCTGGCCGGCCGCCTCGACCTGCTCAGCCTGGGGGAGCGCGAAGCCGGGCACGTGGGCGTGAACGTCGCCGCCCTGCGCGCTTCCGCCATCGTGCTCACCGCCATCCTCACCGCCGCCGCCGTGTGCTTCGCCGGCGTGATCGGCTTCGTGGGCCTCATTGTCCCGCACGTGCTGCGCCTCCTCATGGGCCCCATGAATCGGATGCTCATCCCCGCCGCGCTCCTGGGCGGAGCGGTGCTCCTCACCTACGCCGACCTCGCGGCCCGCACCCTCGTGCCCTTCGCGGAACTCCCCATCGGAATCTTCACCGCGCTGGTGGGCGGCCCCACCTTCTTCATCCTGCTGCGCAAGAACCTGCGAGGTGCCCGTGGTTGATCTTTTCTCCGCGGTGGGTGGGCCGGCCGGGGAGCTTCGCGCCGAGCACCTCAATTTCGCCTACGGTACCCACCGGGTTCTCCACGACGTCAGCATTACCGCGCGCCCCGGGCGGGTCCTCGGGGTGCTCGGCCCCAATGGCACCGGAAAATCCACCCTGCTTTCCCTGCTCGCCGGCGACCTCAGCCCCACTTCCGGGCAGGTCCGTATCGGCACCACCGCGGTTACCTCTCTCTCTTGGCGGGAGCTGGCGCGCCTGCGCGCCGTCATGCCGCAAAACTCCACCTTCCCCTTCGCCTACCTGGTGCGCGACCTGGTGGCCATGGGCCTCGGATCCGGAAACGGCGCGGCACGGGGGAACGGGGCCGGGCGAGGCGGCGGCGCGGCACGGGGCAACGGCGCCGGGCGTGGAAACGGCGCGGCAGGTGCAAGCACCAGTACCCAGAACGGGGCCGGCACCGGCAGAGCCGCGGACGCCGCCATTATCGACGCCGCCCTGCGCGCCGCCGACGTCACCCACCTCCAGGACCGCGATGTCACCCGCCTCTCGGGCGGCGAACAGGCCCGCGTTACTTTCGCGCGGGTGCTCGCCCAGCGCGCCGGGGTGGTGCTCCTCGATGAGCCGACCGCCGCCCTCGATATTTCCCACCAGCAGCGCCTCCTCGAGCTGTGCCGGCGCCTGGCTGCAGGCGGGCACACCGTCGTCGCCGTGCTGCACGATATTCAACTGGCCGGCGCGCTCTGCGATGACGTGGTCCTCTTGCGCCACGGCCGGGTGGAAGCGGCCGGCACCCCGCGCCAGGTACTCACTTCTGAGCTACTCACCCGGGTATACGAATGGCCGATCCGAGTGGAGACGCTGCGGGATGGGACCATCGTCGTCGTTCCTACCACCGCGACCACCACCGCAACCACGTCCGAAAAGTGAGAAAGCAATTCTCACTACGTGGACACGGCTAGACTAAGGACCACGGCGGCACCGCCCGCCACCACAACACACGATACGAAGGGGAATAATGGCGCAGCTGCGATCGGCAACCTCAACAACAGGCCGGAATATGGCCGGGGCGCGGGCGCTCTGGCGCGCCACCGGGATGGGCTCGGAAGATTTCGGAAAACCGATTATTGCTATCGCTAATTCCTTCACCCAATTCGTTCCCGGGCACGTGCACCTGCGCAACGTCGGGAAAATCGTGGCGGACGTGATCCAGGCGAACGGCGGGGTGGCGCGCGAATTTAATACCATTGCCGTGGACGACGGCATCGCCATGGGCCACGAGGGCATGCTCTACTCGCTGCCCAGCCGCGAAATTATTGCCGACTCCATCGAATATATGTGCAATGCGCATACCGTGGACGCCCTCGTTTGCATTTCGAATTGCGATAAAATCACGCCCGGCATGCTCATCGCCGCCATGCGCCTGAATATTCCCACTATTTTTGTGTCCGGTGGGCCCATGGAGGCGGGCAAGCCGGTGGAAGGCGTCGTCGATCATAATATTGACCTCATCGACGCTATGGCCCTGGCCGTGGACGATTCCATCACGGACGATGAACTCGCGCGCGTGGAGGAAAACGCCTGTCCCACCTGCGGTTCCTGCTCGGGAATGTTCACCGCGAATTCCATGAATTGCCTAACCGAAGCGCTGGGCATGTCCCTGCCCGGCAACGGTTCCACCCTTGCCACCGCCACCCGGCGCCGCCGGCTTTTCGAAGAGGCCGGGAAACGTATCGTTGCGCTCACGAAACGTTTTTATAACGACGACGACGCCAGCGTGCTACCGCGCAATATTATGACGAAGGCGGCTTTTACCAATGCCATGTCCATGGATGTGGCCATGGGGGGCTCCACCAATACCGTGCTTCATATTTTGGCCATTGCCCAGGAAGGCCATGTGGATTTCACGCTTGCGGATATTGATGCGCTCTCGCGGCGAGTGCCCTGCATGGTTAAGCTTGCCCCAAATTCCACCGAATTCCATATTCAGGACTTCCACCGCGCCGGCGGGATTCCGGCGCTGCTCGGGGAAATGTACCGGGCGGGGATGCTCGATGATTCGGTGCACTCGGTGCATTCCGATGATCTGAAATCCTGGCTGGAAACCTGGGATATTCGCGGGGTGGCGCCCTCGGAGCAGGCCCGTGATCTTTTCAGCGCCGCGCCGGGGAATGTGCGCACTACCCGCGCATTTTCGCAGGACTCCACCTGGGAAAGCCCGGATGTGGACGGGGAACACGGGTGTATTCGCAGCGCAGATCACGCCTATACCGAGGATGGCGGGCTGTGCGTCCTGCGCGGGAACCTCGCGGAAGACGGTGCGGTTATTAAGACGGCCGGAATTAGCGAAGAGCTTTTCCATTTTGAAGGACGGGCCCGAGTGGTCGATTCCCAAGAGGCCGCCGTCGAACTTATTTTGTCCAAGGCGGTGGAACCGGGCGATATTGTGGTGATCCGCTACGAGGGCCCCAAGGGTGGGCCGGGAATGCAAGAAATGCTCTATCCCACCTCCTACCTCAAGGGCCTGGGGCTCGGGAAGGTCTGCGGGTTGATTACCGATGGGCGTTTTTCCGGGGGAACGTCAGGGCTGTCCATCGGGCACGTTTCCCCCGAGGCTGCCGCGGGCGGCAATATTGCGCTACTGCGCGAAGGGGATCGTATTATTATCGACGTTCCTACCCGGCTGCTCGCCATGGATGTATCCGAAGAAGAATTGGCTGAGCGGCGCGCCCAGATGGGGGAGCTGCCCTGGCGTCCCGAGAAGCGGGACCGGCATGTTTCCAAGGCGCTGCGGGCCTACGCCATGATGACCACCTCGGCGGATCGCGGGGCGGTGCGGGTGGTGGACGGCCGCGTGGACTAAGGCGCCACGGTGCGCGCCGGGCTGCGGGCCGGGCTGCGGCCGGTGGTCACGGCCCGGCACCTCCACGGTGCCGCGTTCACACGAGCCTCGGCGCGGTGTTCGTTACTATTCGTTACTCGTCGAAGGCCGGGCTGAGCTCGTGGGGCGGCTCCATAAGCCAGTGCCGGTCCGTGATCATGCGCGCGGCGGCCACCCCGGCACCCACCGCGCAAATCACCAGAACCACATTCGTGAGCGCGCCGGCGGCCTGGGCAATCTGCCCGGCATTAATGGCGTGCAGGCCGCGGAAAAATACCACTCCGGGAATCATGACGACGACAGCCGGGACGCTCAGCGAGACCCGGGAAAATCGGGTGCGGCGAGTGAGCAGATGGGCGAGTACCCCGGCGCCCAGGGCCGCGAGGAAAACCGCGGCCACATTATAGAAGCCGGCATCCTGGGCGCTGAGGCGCGCGGCGTTGACAATCGCGCCGATAGCGCCGGCCAGCAGCGCCGCGCCCTGCTCCGCGGTAAAGAGCATGGCGAAACCGTAGGAGGCCACGAAGGTTGCGGCGCCGCGCGCCAAGGCCAACCACGGTTCGGGGATCACGTAAGCGGCGTGCGGGGCAATATCGGTATCGAAGAGGACAGTGACCACCCACACCGCCATCCCGGCGGCCAGCATGAGCATGGTGACATAGGCTCCGCGGGTCAGGCCGGCGGAAAAATCAGCGCGAATAGTATCGAGCATTGCGGTGACCAGCGGGAAACCGGGAATAAGAAAAAGGAGTGCAGACACCACCCCGGCTTCGTGCACCACCGCGATATGCCACGCCGCTTCGGCCACCCCAACCGTGGCCAGATACAGTACCGCGGCTAGCGCTCCTACCAGGAACCAAATCCCGAAGTGGTTAACGAGGCGGCGGGCTAACCAGCCGCGCACCGCCTGCCCCGCGCTCGCCGCGAAGAAGACCGCGGAGCATTCCACCACCCCGCCCCGGTTGAGGAAACAGAAACAGGCGCAGGCCACCCCGGATACCAGGGCGAGCAACCATGCCGGGTAGGTGCGCGCTCGCGTGATCGCATCGTCGAGCGTGTTTGTCACCTGCGTGGGAGTCGAGCCATCCGGAAGGGTAGCAATGGCAGCAATAAGCGCGTCAATACGGGCGGCGTTCACCCCGAGGGCGCGCTGCTCTCCGGTGAGAGTGCACACATCCCCGTAGCCGTAGCAGGTGACTGTGATTTCGGTGAAGGATACCTGGGCGTGGGTGGTACGAATTCCCAGGGCGTGGGCGGTGCGTTCCATGGAATGTTTCACTCGGTAGGCGGAGGCGCCGCTGGCGAGCAGCAGGAGGCCGGCGCGCAGCACCGCGCGCGCGGCGTAGCGCAGGTGGCTAGGGTGCTGCGGCGCAGGAGGCCGGTGCGAAAACGTCACGCGTCCAGGGTACGCTTCCCGAAACACTCCGGAAAACTGTCCGAACAATGAAACCAAAATCCACGATGTGAGACAGATTGATCTTTTTAGTGTTTGTGGAGCCCGCTCCGGTAGTCTGAAGGGCATGGCTCAGATTCTTCTTATTATCGTAGTGAGGTAGCGCGCACCACCGGTTGCGCGCTCCCCTCACGTGAGGGGATTTTTTATGCGCCAACCGCCACAGCTTGCCACCCCGCTTGTTATTTGAGGAGAACAGGCCCGAAGAACCAGGTGAATCAGGTTGAAGGAGGAACCATGGCCGCATCCGAGATGAATGCATCCGCGATGGGCGCGTCGGCCGCGTCCCATCGGGACCATCCCGGTGAGATCCGCGAAAAAATGGACGGCGCCCGCGCCATCGTCCGCACCCTAGCGGAACTCGGTGTTGATATTGTCTTCGGGCTGCCCGGCGGAGCCATTTTGCCCACCTATGACCCGATGTACGATAGCAAGTCACCCCGTCATATCCTGGTGCGTCACGAACAGGGTGGGGGCCATGCGGCTGAAGGCTATGCGCTGGCCACGGGGCGCGTAGGTGTTGTTATGGCGACCTCCGGGCCGGGGGCAACGAACCTCGTCACCCCGCTGCTCGATGCCAATATGGATTCCGTCCCGCTGGTGGCGATCACCGGGCAGGTGGGGGCCGCGGCCATCGGAACCGATGCCTTCCAGGAAGCCGATATCGTGGGTGCCACCATGCCCATGGTCAAGCATTCTTTCCTTGTAACCGACGCCGATGATATTCCGGCACGCCTGGCCGAAGCCTTTTACCTCGCGGCGAGCGGACGCCCCGGCCCCGTCCTCGTGGACATCGCGAAATCCGCGCAGAACCAAGAAACAGAATTCGTGTGGCCCCCGCGCTTGGACCTGCCCGGATACCGCCCGGCCGGCGAGCCGGATCCCGCGGCGGTACGCGAGGCCGCCCAACTTATTGCCACTGCCAGCCGGCCCGTGCTCTACGTTGGGGGTGGGGCGGTGCGTGCCCGGGTTTCCCGCGAGGTCACGGAGCTGAGCGAGCTCACCGGTGCCCCGGTGGTCACCACCCTGCCCGCCCGCGGCACCGTACCTGATTCCCACCCCCACAACCTGGGGATGCCGGGTATGCACGGTACCGTTCCCGCGGTGGGGGCGCTCCAACGCAGCGATCTCATCGTGGCGCTGGGCGCGCGTTTCGATGATCGCGTAACCGGGGCGCTTGACGGTTTCGCGCCGCAGGCGAAAGTTATCCACCTTGATATCGACCCGGCGGAAGTGTCCAAGAATCGCACCGCGGACGTGGCGATTATCGGGGATTTGGCTCAATCTGTTCCCGCCCTCCTCGCGCAGGTGCGTGCAGCTCGCGAGCAGTACGGGGAAGCGAATCTGGAACCGTGGTGGGGCTACCTCAACCGCCTGCGGGAAACCTATCCGGCTGGCTACACCCCCACGGATGATGGCCTCGTCTCCCCGCAGTACGTCATCGAACGCCTGGGCGCGGTGGCGGGAAGTGAGGACACTATCTGGGTGACCGGGGTGGGGCAGCACCAAATGTGGGCCTCGCAATTCCTGCGTTTCGAGCATCCGCACCGCTGGCTTTCCTCCGGGGGCGCGGGCACCATGGGCTACGGCATTCCGGCAGGTATGGGCGCGAAAGTCGGCCAGCCCGAGCGCACCGTGTGGGTGATTGACGGCGACGGCTCCTTCCAGATGACCAATCAGGAATTGGCTACCTGCCGTCTCAATAACATCAATATCAAAGTGGCCGTTATTAATAACTCCTCGCTGGGGATGGTGCGCCAGTGGCAAACTCTGTTCTACGAAGGTCGCTATTCCTTCACCGATCTGGAAACCGGGAATAACACCCGTCGCGTTCCCGATTTCGTCAAACTTGCCGAGGCCTATGATTGCGCGGCCTGGCGCGTGGAGAAGAAGGACGACGTCGATACCGCCATTCGGCGCGCTATGGAGATAAATGACAGGCCCGTCGTTATCGACTTCATTACCTCTCCGGATGCGGAAGTGTGGCCGATGGTCGCCGCCGGGGTATCCAATGATGAGATTATGTACGCCAAGGGGCTGCGCCCCGAAGTGGATGAGAACTTCGCGTGAGTAGCGGATTACAGCCGCTCGAGCCGCCACGAAAGGAAGGATAACAATGCCGCAGCGCCACACGCTCTCCGTACTGGTGGAGAATAAACCCGGAGTGCTCACGCGGGTGGCCGGGCTCTTCGCCCGCCGCGCCTTTAATATTCATTCGCTTGCCGTGGGAGAAACGGAAAACCCGGCGCTCTCGCGTATTACCGTGGTGGTCGACGCCGCGGTACAACCCCTCGAACAGGTGGCCAAACAGCTCAATAAGCTGGTCAATGTCATCAAAATCGTGGAATTGGACAGTGAGGAAGCGGTACTGCGCCGCCTCGTCCTCATTAAAGTCGGCGCTGATGATACGACCCGCGCTCACGTGGTGCAGGCGGTGGACCTTTTCCGCGCCCATGTGGTGGACGTGGTGCCGGATGCTGTCACCATTGAAGCTACCGGGTCCGACCGCAAGATCGGAGCCCTGCTTGCCGCCCTGGAACCCTATGGGATTCGGGAAATTGTGCAGTCGGGAACCGTGGCGCTCGGGCGCGGGGCGCATTCGCTCTCCGAACGGGTTACCGCCGATATGGCGGGTGACCCGGGGGACTTCCCGGAAGCGCTCGCCCGCGGGCGCATCTAAGCCAGAGCGGCGCGCGGCCAGCTGGCGGCGTCGTCGTACTTAATACGGCCCTGCCCGCAACGCGGTGCCGTCACCGCAACGAAACCGAAACCGAAAAACCGTAACCGCGGGGCCTGACCCCGACCCAACAAAAAGGAGAAAAACATGGCAGAAATCTTCCATGATGCCGATGCCGATCTGTCCCTCATCCAATCGAAGAAGGTTGCCATTATTGGCTACGGTTCGCAGGGGCACGCCCACGCGCTCAACCTGCGCGACTCCGGTGTGGACGTGGTGGTGGGTCTGCGTGAAGGCTCGAGTTCCGTGGCGAAAGCGCAGGAGCAGGGCCTGACGGTGCGTTCCGTGGCCGATGCCACCAAGGATGCCGACGTCGTTATGATTCTGGTGCCGGACCAGACCCAGCGCGGGCTGTGGGCCGCGGAAATCGAACCGAATCTCAAGCCCGACGCCGCGGTGTTCTTCGCCCACGGTTTCAATATTCACTACGGTTATATCAAGCCGGCTGCCGGCCACGATGTGTGCATGGTGGCGCCGAAGGGCCCGGGGCATACGGTGCGCCGCCAGTACGAAGACGGTCGCGGGGTTCCGGTGCTCGTTTGCGTGGAACAGGATGCCTCCGGGCAGGCCTGGGATGTGGCGCTGTCCTACGCCGCGGCGATTGGCGGTACCCGCGCCGGCGCCATTAAGACCACGTTCAAGGAAGAGACCGAAACGGACCTCTTCGGTGAGCAGACCGTGCTGTGCGGCGGGGTTTCCCAACTCATCACCTACGGTTTCGAGACCCTGGTGGAAGCGGGATACCAGCCGGAAATGGCCTACTTCGAGGTGTGTCACGAACTCAAGCTCATCGTGGATCTCATTAACGAAGGCGGGTTGACCAAGCAGCGCTGGTCCTGCTCGGATACGGCCGAATACGGTGATTATGTATCCGGACCGCGCGTTATCACCCCGGACGTCAAGGAGCATATGAAGGAAGTGCTGGCCGATATCCAGAACGGTTCCTTCGCCAAGCGCTTCATCGACGACCAGGATGCCGGCGCCCCCGAATTCAAGAAGCTGCGCGCCGAACATGAAAGCCACCCGCTGGAGGCCACCGGGCGTGAGGTGCGGTCCATGTTCGCGTGGAATACCGATGTGGATGCCGATTACACCGACGGACAGACCGCCCGCTAAGCGCGGCTGTTGCCGTTCCCAGGTGGGGCGGCTAGGATGAGCGCCAGTTAACCGGCCCGCTCGCGGCAAGGTACCGCGGGTGGGCCGGTTTGTACGAGCTGAGTTCTACTGTGAGAAAGGCCGCAGATGCGTCGTCGTTCCGCTTTTGCTTTCCTCGGGGTACTGGCCTTCGGCCTTGCCGCCTGCACCGATACGTCCGATGCACCGGGGGTGAAACCTACCGTGGCCGCGACCACCGATAGTACGACGGCGCCCAGCGGGCCCACCGCCAGCGCGACTCCGAGCGCGAGTAAAGAGCCCGCTCATCTGGTTCCTATCCAACGCGGAGCCAATGTGGTCACGGAGAAAATTCCCGCGCCTCTTGATCAATGGGGTGGTATTTCTATCGGGTCTGATGGGGTGGCCGGAAGTGTCAATGAAGGCAAGCCGGTGGTGCGGGTGTATTCCGATTATTGGTGCCCCTGGTGCAATGACCTGGTACGCGACCACGGTGAAGAACTCATCCACATGGCGAAAGCCGGGAAAATCACCCTGGTCTACCACCCGAATATGCGCTTCGAAGAATCGCCCTACAGTGTCAAGGGTGAGCAGGCCGAAGTGTGGTTTGCGGTGAACGCCCCGGATAAATACCTCGATTTCCACGAGCTGCTCTACAAAGAAGGCTCGATCCCGGTGGTCAAGCACGTGGATCGGGCTGAACGCCAGCAACCTGACCCGGCTCTTATCGAAGAATTTGCTACCCGGGTGGGTCTGGATAACGCGCAGCTGGAGAGCTTGCGTGCCACGTTGGCCGGTGATGAGTACCTTCCCCTCCTCAAGCAACTGCGTGAACAATTCCTCGCTGACGGAATGAAGTACATTCCCGCCGTTGTTATTGATGAAAAGCTGGTGAGCGACCCGAATAACGGCAACTTGGACCAGTTCCTCGCGCCGCTAAAGTAGGTCGGCGATAGTGCAGGCTGCGGCGTGCGCAGGCCGAAGCGGGCGAAAAACTGTCGTAGCGGCGTGGCACAATAGAGGCCATGAAAGCCATTATGACTGTGACCGGCGTGGATCGCACCGGGATTATCGCGGCCGTCTCCGCTGAACTCGCTCGCCTCGGGGTGAATATCATCAACGTTACGCAGACCCTCATGGATGAGTACTTCACCATGATCCTCGAAGTGGCGCTCCCGGAGGGTAGCTCCATCACCCAGGTGCAGCAGGCCATGGCGGAGCTGGGTGCCGCTGAAGCACTCGAGATCCACGTGCAGGCGGATTCCATTTTCCGCGCCATGCATCGCGTATAGCCCGGTTCGGTGTATAGGCTGGCCCGGTGCGTATCACGCCGGCCGGCGCACAGGAACCGGCACGGCAACGTGCACGGGAACTACGCACAGAAGCGAGACTGCGTACAGGAACGGGAGAATACCTATGTATGCCAGCAGTGAGCCCACTGCCCAAAATATTCTGGAAACCCTCGCGATGATCCGCGAGGATCGCCTCGATATCCGTACTGTCACCATGGGGATTTCCCTGCTGGACTGTGCGGATTCGGATGGCGAGCGCGCGCGGAAACGGGCCCGCGCCCGCATTATGGAGCGGGCCGCGCGCCTGGTGCCCGTGGCGCAGGAAATTGAAGCTGAACTGGGTATCCCCATTATTAATAAGCGCATTTCCGTGACTCCGATTGCCCTGGTGGCCGCGGCAAGCGGGGAAAAGGACCTCACCCCGTGGGCGGTTATGCTCGATGAATGCGCCCGGGAAATTGGCGTGGATTTCGTGGGTGGGTTCTCCGCCCTGGTGGAAAAAGGCATGACACGCGCGGATGAGGCGCTTATCGATTCCATTCCCGCCGCGCTGGCCGCCACATCGGTGGTGTGCTCCTCCGTCAATATCGGAACCTCGCGCGCCGGAATTAATATGAGCGCGGTGGCGCGCATGGGGGAGACCATCTGTGAGCTCGCCGCCCGCACGGATAAAGGCTCCGGGGCTGCTCGGCTGGTCGTTTTTGCTAACTCGGTGGGGGATAACCCCTTTATGGCCGGGGCTTTCCACGGGGTAGAAATGCCCGATTGCGTGGTTTCCGTAGGGGTATCCGGGCCGGGTGTTATTACCCGGGCGATTACTGCCGCAGAGGGTGCATCCTTCGATGAACTCGCGGAAGAAATCAAGCGCAGCGCTTTTAAAATCACCCGTATGGGCGAATTGGTCGGTCAGCTTGCCGCGCAGCGCCTCGGGGTGCCTTTCGGGGTTGTTGATCTTTCTTTGGCTCCCACGCCGGAAGTGGGTGATTCGGTGGCACGCGCCCTGGAAGCCATGGGCCTGGAACGCGTGGGTGCCCACGGCACTACGGCGGCCCTCGCTCTTCTCAATGATGCGGTGAAGAAGGGTGGGCTCATGGCATGCTCGCACGTGGGTGGGCTCTCCGGTTCCTTCATCCCGGTCTCCGAAGACGAAGGCATGATCGAAGCCGCGCGGCTCGGCGCTATTAGCCTGGCTAAACTCGAAGCCATGACCGCCATTTGCTCGGTGGGCCTGGACATGATCGCGGTGCCCGGGGATACCCCGGCCGCCACCATCGCCGGCATGATCGCCGATGAAGCGGCTATCGGCATTATGAACTCCAAGACCACCGCTGTGCGGGTCATCCCCGCTACCGGCTTGAGCGAAGGAGATACCGTGGAATTCGGTGGTCTGCTCGGCAGCGCGCCGGTAATGCCGGTAAGCCCGTACTCCAGCGCGGCCTTCATCTCCCGCGGGGGTACCATCCCGGCGCCGGTGCACGCTTTCAAAAACTAGGCACCCGCGGTGGTACCCGGCGTAAGGGCAGGGGCCGGGCCGGGCGGGGCGGGCAGCGGTTAGCGGGCGCGAATAATCGCGGCGATGCCCTGCCCGCCGCCGATGCACAGCGTCACAAGCGAGTGCTCGATCCCGCGTTCGCGCTGATTGAGAAGGGCACGCAGAGAAATAATCGCTCCCGAAGCGCCCACCGGGTGGCCTAACGCAATCGCCCCGCCCAGCGGATTGACAATCTCCGGATCCAGCTCCGCGTCGCGAATTACCGCAATCGCCTGGGAAGCAAAAGCCTCATTGAGTTCCACCCAGCCAATATCCGCCCGGCTCAGGCCGGTGCGCTCGAGCACTTTCTCAATAGCCAAGCGCGGGGCATAACCCATATATTCCGGTTCCACCCCGACGGTCGCCACATCCACCAGCTCACCCAGAATATCTACACCCGCCGCAATCGCATCCTCTTCCCGCATGAGGACAAGCATGGCTGCGCCGTCGTTAATCCCGGAAGAATTACCGGCCGTCACGGTACCGTGCGCGGCAAAAACAGGAGAAAGGTGGCTGAGCGTTTCGACCGTCACCCCCGTGCGCGGATACTCTTCAGCAACGACGACGCGCTCAGTGGGCTCCCCGGCATCAATCGTGAAAGGAACCCGCTCCTTATCAAAAGTCCCGGCTGTGATGGCGGCCTGGGCACGGGCTTGGGACTGGGCCGCAAAAGCATCTTGCTCGGCGCGTGAAATACCGAATTTTTCCGCGACCCGCTCCGCGGTCCAGCCCATGGGCCGGCCTGAGAACGGATCAGAAATCAGTGAAAAAGTGCCGTCCACGTGCTTCGGCCCGTCGAGGTGACCGGCTCGCGAAAAATCCATCACCGGCTGGCGCGTCATATTTTCCGCACCGCCGGCCATAACGATGCGCGCGTCCCCGGAGCGCAGCGCGCTCGCCGCGCTGGCCAGAGCCTGCACCCCGGAGCCACACACCCGGTTGACGGTCAGGGCAGTGGAGGAGGCGCGTGCCCCGGCGGCCAGGGCGATACGGCGGGAAATATAGGCATCAGCACCGGTCTGGCCCACGCAGCCCACCACGAAATCATCCACATCCGCCATGGAGATACCCGCGCGCTCCGCGGCGGCGCGTGCTGCCGCCGCACCCAATTGATGCGCGGGAGTATTCGCGTAGTAGCCGCGGAACTTGCCCGTGGGAATGCGAGCACCGCCGACAATGACGATAGTGGAATCGAACGCCATAACCTTGCCTCCAGAGATTCAAGAATTCAATTCTACGAGGAGAGGAGCGCCGGCTCCAGGAGACGTACCTAACCTCCCGAAAGAGCGCATCTCCACGCTGTCACCCCACACGGGAATATCTCATATAGTGAGAGATTTGGTCTCACTAGCTGGACGACTCTCGTATACTCATCCATATGCGCGCCTCTATTAATCTTGCTGTTATTGCCGGAGATGGCATCGGTCCGGAAATCGTGCCCGAAGGACTAAAAGTGCTACGCGCTGCGCTGGTAGAAAGTGGCACGGAGCTGAGCGTGACCCCCTATAGTATCGGGGCGCAGCGCTACTTGGATACCGGGGAAACCCTGAGCGCTGCGGATCTGGAGGCGCTGGCCGGTCATGATGCCCTGCTGCTCGGCGCCATTGGGGATCCACGGGTGCCCGCCGGAATCCTCGAGAGGGAGATCCTGCTGCGGCTACGCTTCGCCTTTGACCACTACGTCAATTTACGACCCAGCGTGCTCTACCCCGGGGTTCCCACCCCGCTGGCGGAGCCGGGAAATATTGACCTAGTGGTGGTGCGCGAGGGAACCGAAGGCCTGTACTCGGGCAACGGAGGCAGTGTTCACCGCGGTATGCCCACCGAGGTGGCAACGGAAGTATCGGTAAACACCGCTCACGGAACTGAGCGTTTGGTGCGTTACGCCTTCGAGCTGGCCGCATCCCGGCCCCGCCGCCACCTCACTCTCGTCCATAAAACCAATGTGCTCGTGCACGCGGGTGGGCTGTGGCAGCGCACCGTGAACCGCCTGGCCGCGGAGTACCCGAGTGTAAACGTTGATTACTGCAATGTGGATGCTGCCACGATTTACCTGGTGACCGACCCGCAGCGTTTCGATGTCATCGTGACAGATAACCTCTTTGGCGATATTCTGACCGACGAAGCCGGGGCGGTAAGCGGGGGCGTGGGGCTTGCGGCGTCGGGAAATATTAACCCGGAAGGCGACTTCCCCTCCATGTTCGAACCGATCCACGGGTCAGCGCCGGATATTGCGGGGACCGGGAAAGCGGATCCGACGGCGACAATCGCCTCCGTGGCGCTCATGCTGCGCCACCTCGGGCTGGTGGGGCCGGCCGCGCGTATCGAGGCGGCTATCAGGGCGGATATGGAAGCGCGCGCCGCGGCCGCGGCCACCGGAGCGCCGTTGTACCGCACAACCACCCAGATCGGTGATGCTATTCTCGCCGCTATGGAAGATAACCGTTAAGGATCACCACCAAGAAAGAAGGACTCAGGTATGAGCGTTCCGAGCACTCCGGAAGAACTGGAAGCCGCCGCTACCACTCCCGCGCCCGCGGATAGCCTCGCGGGGCGGTTCGTTGTGCACCCGAATGAGCACCCGGCCAGCGAAGAAGAGGTGAGCCAGGTCCTGGCCAGCCCCGGTTTCGGCCGCTACTTCACCGATCACATGGCACGGGCAACATGGACCGCGGAAAAAGGCTGGCATAACCACGCCATCGTGCCCTACGGGCCGCTCAGCCTGGACCCAGCCGGCTCGGTGCTTCACTACGGCCAGGAAGTTTTTGAAGGCCTGAAAGCCTACCGGCACGCGGACGGATCGCTGTGGCTGTTCCGGCCCAGCTACAACGGGGCGCGTCTGAACTTCTCCGGGCATCGGCTCGCTATTCCGGAGCTGCCGGTAGATGATTTCGTGGCCTCGCTGGTGGATCTGGTGCGCCAGGATCGGCGCTGGGTTCCGGGAGCGGAGGGCGAATCTCTCTACCTGCGACCCTTCATTTTTGCTTCGGAAGCTTTCCTCGGGGTGCGGGCGGCCGCGGCCTACGAATACATCGTACTTGCTTCGCCGGCGGGGGCGTATTTCCCCAACGGTTTCCAGCCCATCAAGGTGTGGGTAGAGCCTGATTACCACCGCGCCGGCCCCGGGGGTATGGGCGCGGCGAAAACCGGCGGGAACTACGCCGCCTCGCTGCTGCCCAAGGTCACCGCGAGCGCGGCCGGCTACGATGAGGTTCTTTTCCTCGACGCCGCAACCGCCACGAACCTCGATGAGCTGGGCGGGATGAACGTCTTTGTGGTCTATGCCGACGGTAGCGTGGCCACCCCGAAACTTACCGGCAATATCCTGCCCGGTAATACCCGCTCGTGCATTATGCAGCTGCTGCGCCGCTCCGGAGTTGAGGTACGCGAAGATACTCTCGCTTTGCGCGATGTGGTGAGCGGTATTCAGGACGGGAGCGTGGCGGAAATGTTCGCCTGCGGGACTGCCGCCGTAGTGACTGCCATCGGCCAGCTCACCGGGGAAGATTTCAGCGTTGAGCTGCCTACCCACACCGTTGCCCAGCGGATTTACGAAGAGCTCACCGGCATCCACAACGGTACTCGCGAAGATCCCTTCGGGTGGATGTATCGGATCGCTTAGCGGGGTTGGGCGGCGTTACGCGCGGCGCTGGGGTGAGCGACGCCCGCGGGGTTGGGCTAGTTCGTTTTGTGCTTCTGGGCTCGATACTGGCGCGGCGGCGGGACGAGGAAACAACCGGCACCAGCGGCCACCGTCACGGTGAGCGGAGTGGGGAAGAGGTCTTCGCCATCGACCGCCGGAATAAGGTCGGGCATCTCCAGGCGAACACTGTTTACCTGGATTTGAGTGACGATATCTTGCAGTTTGGAGAAATTTCCGGTGTAGATATTGCGGAGGTTGCGAGCCGCGGTGCGGCGCGATACCGGGCCGACGACGGTAAGTGCCAGCTTGCCGTCACGCGGATCCGCGTGCGAGCACATTCGGATCCCGCCTCCGTAACTGCGGGTATTGCCAACCGCGCACAGGGTAGCTTCTAGGGTGAAGGGTTCGCCGCCGTCGATGCTCAAGGTGAGTGGGGTGGTGCGCATGGCTGCGACTTCGGCAAGAACCGCGAGGAAATAGGCGGCCGAACCTCCCGGCCACCGAATCTCCTTCGCCCGCGCGTTAATGCGGGTATCGATACCCGCGGCGAGGATTGAGGCGAAATAGCGGCGCTCGGGTTGGGAAACACCGTTTACTTCGCGGGTGGCCAGGCCAAGGTCGGTCATCAGTGTATATCCGGATGCGATGACCCGGGCCGCTGCGCGCACATCGAGGGGAATGCCCAGGCCGCGCGCAATATCGTTCCCGGTTCCGCCCGCGACTAAGCCGAGCGGCTTGCCGGTGCCGGCCTGCTCCTGCACGATGAGATTCGCCAGCCCGTCCCCGCCGCAGGCCACCAGGGCGTCAATGCCGGGATCGGCCAGTGCTGCCCTGGCGTTCTTACGAGTTTCCGCGACGGTGGTGGCGTAGTTTCCTACCACATCAACGCCATGTTTGAGCAGTTCGGCTGTGATATGGGCAGCTAGAGAAGTGGCGCGGCCCTTTCCCGCGGTCGGGTTGGTGAGGAGGACGACGCGGCGGATCTGGCGCTGCCCCTCCGGATAGCCGTTGTGCTGGTGCTGCTGCGCCGCAGAATCTGACATAGTGGCAAGCCCTCTTTCCCTCGGTGGTGGTGGCGCGCTCCGAGCCTCATGATTCCCTGCCGGGGCCGCGCCCGAAAACACCGCTCACAGGTGAGCACTGTTCCCTTATCGTAACCGAGCTACGGAACGCGCGCGCTCGGTGTCCGCTAGGCTGGCGGTATGACAATGACGTATCGCCCGGTAGGGAAGTCCGGCCTGATGGTATCCGCCGTCGGCATCGGTGGTAATAATTTTGGCCGCGCCCACACACGAACCGAAACACAAGAAGGCACGAATGCCGTCGTGCGGGCCGCCCTTGAAGAAGGAATCACCACCTTTGACCTTGCCGATGTGTACGGCAAAGAACCTGGACTTTCGGAATTAATGTTCGGGAGGGCGCTGCGGGAAGCGGGTGAGCGGGCCCGCGACGTCGTCGTGATAACAAAATTTGGTATGGATATGCGGGGGCGCAACGGCGCGGATTACGGGGCGCGCGGTTCGCGACGCTACGTGACGCGGGCTTTGGAGGCATCCTTGCGCCGGCTCGGCGTGGAGGCGATTGACCTGTATTTTTATCACACGCCGGATGGTGTGACGCCGCCCGAGGAGACGCTCGAGGCGCTGTCGGATGCGGTGCGGGCGGGAAAGATTCGGTATTACGCGACGTCGAACCACGCCGGCTGGCAGCTTGCTGACGCTTCGCACCTGGCGGCTGCTCGGGGGCTTGTGGGCCCGATTGCTACAGAGTCGCATTACAACTTGATTGATCGGCGCGCAGAACTCGAGGTGGTTCCGGCGGCGCAGCGGTTCGGCCTGGGAATTTTCCCGTATTTCCCGCTGGCAAACGGGTTGCTGACGGGTAAGTATCGGCGCGGTGCGGCTCCGGAAGGCTCGCGGATTGCGCACTCGAAGGCGGCACTGCTGGAGTCCACGGACTGGGATCAGATCGAGGCTTTTGTTGCGTTCGCGCAGGGGCGCGGCTTGACGCCGGTGCAGGTGGCGATGTCGTGGTTGGCCGCGCGTCCGTGCGTGGCCTCCGTTATTGCCGGTGCGACGACGCCGCAGCAAGTCCGCCAGAATGCAGCCTCCCTGGTGTGGGAGCCGAGCAGTGCGGACCTAACTGAGCTCGACGCGATTTTCCCGCCGCCGGAGAAAATCGCGCTCTTTTAGGGCTTGTGGGGGTGGCCGTCGGGCTTGGAAGATTGGCAGAAGTTCTCATGTGTGTTGGTTTTCCAGGTTCGCCTCCATCGACTAGGCTCGTAGCGAGCGGTTTTCCACGCCAAGGCGTGGGTATTTCAGGGTCTAGTGTCTTGCTTAGGCAGGCCGCTTTTCCCCGCGTGAGCGGGGGTAACAGTACCTCTTTTGCGTCATTGTTCTTGTGTTTAGCTTCGCATTAGCGGAAGGGTTTATTATTTGAACGGGTCAAGGGTATTGGTACTGTACTTTCTTTCTGGTAGTCTCGTTTCATCTCAACGAAAAGGGAGTGTGGGAAAGTGAGCTGACCGAGGGTTTCTTCCTTTTGAGTAGATAAGGACATCTGGATTATGCCGAAGAAATTTGATCAGGAAGCTAAGGATCGTGTTATCCGCCTTGTTGAGAAGCGGATCCTCGCCGAGAGCATATCCTTACAAGATGCTTGCAAGGCTGTGGCACCCAAATTTGATGTTTCGTGGCACACAGCCCGCCGATGGGTTCAGCAAGCCCGTAAGGACGGGCCGGTCAGGTGGGTGGAAGAAGACGTGCTCGCGGAGAACATGCGTCTACGCCGGGAGAACCAAGAACTACGCGACGTCAACGAACTCCTGAAAGCCGCTTCGGCTTTTTTCGCGTGCCAGGCAGGGCACCCGCATCAGAAATAATCACGGCCATTGGCAAGTAGGCGGTTGACGGTGTGGTTGTGAATTAATCATAGGTGTGCTGTTTGGGGAGTTTCCATGACAATCACGGCACACTGGTTAAACCTGTTTCACTCTCGAAATCCACGAGAAATTGCTTTGGAATACGCTTGCCTGAAACATGGTTATATAAGCGCTTACGCTATCAGTTTCTGACTTAGTAGTCACCAGATGCGCTTGCATCAGTCATTCCGGTTTAACGCGTTCTTGATAATTTCCCGCTTGCGCGGGGAAGGGTTACTGTCGCTTGCGTGAGGTGGCGCGGGCCACTGCATGAGCGCGGCGAGGTCATCAGCGACGCCGGGCGGGATAGGATCACTTCCGGATTCCCAGGCGCGCAGGGTGCGGGGTGAGACGTCGAGGGCCGCGGCGCATTGCTTTACTGATAGGTGCAGGCGGCGCCGGCTAGCGGCGAAAATGTCTTTATCCATGGTTCAATGCTACTTATATACGGTGATAGGGCACCGTAGCGCCCTATCAATGGAATTTCCCCCGCTCGCGCAGGGAACAGACCACGCCCAAGCGTGGCTACGTGTCATGGGTGGAATTACCCCCGCTCGCGCGGGGAAGAGATTCGGTACCCTGCCGGAGACCAATCTTTCTGGGAATTACCCCCGCTCGCGCGGGGAAGAGCGCATTGCGCCTGTAACGGTATTCTCTTATGCCAGAATTACCCCCGCTCGCGCGGGGAAGAGGGCCGCGATACTCCGAATTCCGGCAGATGCCAGGAATTACCCCCGCTCGCGCGGGGAAGAGGCCGACCAGGTGGAGCAGCGGAATCGCGAGATGGAATTACCCCCGCTCGCGCGGGGAAGAGTCGTCCATAGGTCGCTAAAGAATCCCTTAACGGGAATTACCCCCGCTCGCGCGGGGAAGAGTAAGCCTGCTCATCATGAAGTGACATCTTCACGGAATTACCCCCGCTCGCGCGGGGAAGAGCGCGCGGCGCCCGCATCGCCGTGCAAGGCGTAGGAATTACCCCCGCTCGCGCGGGGAAGAGAATTGTTGTTGCCGTAGTAGGCGTCGCCCACGGGAATTACCCCCGCTCGCGCGGGGAAGAGTGAACCGGATCCGTTCCTGTTGTGCTTCAATCGGAATTACCCCCGCTCGCGCGGGGAAGAGGGTATCGTCCCGGACGGCTTCAACGTGATCGTGGAATTACCCCCGCTCGCGCGGGGAAGAGAGATCGCCGAAGAGCTCGCCATTAACACCGACGGAATTACCCCCGCTCGCGCGGGGAAGAGCGCTTGCGCCATCCGCAGAGATAGGGCAGCGTGGAATTACCCCCGCTCGCGCGGGGAAGAGTATTCACGCTCAAATTGAACGGCGGGCATTTGGGAATTACCCCCGCTCGCGCGGGGAAGAGCTAACCCCCTCACCTGGATTACCCTTGCAATTAGAATTACCCCCGCTCGCGCGGGGAAGAGAGGCATTGCCGCGCTGCGCCATGCTCGAAACAGGAATTACCCCCGCTCGCGCGGGGAAGAGCTCGGGTGGAAATATCCGCGGCCGGAGCGGCGGGAATTACCCCCGCTCGCGCGGGGAAGAGTCCGCCTGACCTGGTTGTTTATCTGCGGCGGACCCGGAAATCGCAATGGAACAGAGTTCCAGATTTGCGGCTCGCCGGGAGATGCGCCGGTGTGCTGGGCACAGCAACCACGTCAGTTCCCACCCCTCAAATTTAGCTTATTTCGCCCTACCTATCTTTATCGGACACAGGATCGTGCTCTCGATGATCCCGTTTGACTATAGTGACCGTGCGCTTGCGAACCCGGCTTCTCCGTTCGCGATGAATCGGTGCAGCGCTAACCGAATCAGGAGAGCTGAGCGAAGCACCTGGTAGATCGACGTCAACTGCTTCCGTAGCAACTGCATCCTCCGCACCCGTCCCGATAAGTAGCATGCCGTCCAGATCAAGGACTGGGCGACTGCCGGTTCCCGTACTGCGCAGCACGAAGCCTTGCTCACGGGCGGCGTCGTTATAAATAAGAGTGAGGCTGCCGGAACCAGCGGCGGATACGGCACGTTCCCACAAATTGTCCCGCACTCGCGCGGAAACAACTCCCACGTATAATCCGGTGGTAACCTCGGAAAGAAACCTGCTCAAGTATCCGCGCAGGTGATCTGGGATGGCGACCGCATTAACAACAACGAACAACACAGCCTCCTTATCCGTACTGGATGTGGCCGGCGACTTCGACGTTATTACCGGAGATGAGTCGGTCGTCGTCACGTGCGGGGAGGAAAGGCTGGAGGATGTCCATGATGGTGGCGAGCATATCGGGAAGAATTCGGTGCTCCACGATAGCTCTGCGCACCGCTTTGCGGACCGCCGTCATGGGGTCGTCTTCGCGCGCCGCCGCGAACACCAGAGGGATCGTCACGCTCGGTTTGTACAGATCCGCGAGATCAAAAAGTAAGGAGCGCGCATCACCGCGGTGAATAATCCCCAGCGCCGGGTTGATCCCCAGCGCCGCACACACGGAAGCTGCGCACCCGTAGAGTATTGAATTCGCCAAGTTCAGGCCGGCATTGACCGGGTCGTCCGAGGAAGTATCACGTGCGAAGCTCCCGGTTCCATATTTTGCTGCCATCGTGCGGTAAGTATTGCGCATGAGCTGCCCCTCCAGCCCGCGCATCGTTGCAATAGAACTACCAGGCGCATTCTCCACCCCCAGCTGCTTTTTGTAGAGCACCAGCGCGGCTTCGCGCTGCCGGGCTTCATTACTCGCCAGCCGGGCTTGTGCAATGGCCCATCGTGCGCTCGAGGTGAGCGGCGTGGCGTGGGTATACAGGGGCACGCCTCCTCCGCCGGTGATAAGAACGGTGGTTCCCGCACGGGCACAGGAGGTCAGCGCTGCGCTAGAAATTGAGGTTCCGGGGCCCAAGGTAAGCACTGCTAACCCGGCTACCGGGAGTTGGATCGCCCGGGCACGGGTGCCTTCCAAGGATCCATTCTTCCCTTCCCGGCCGGCATCGTAGGCCACCACGCCCGTGCGCGATTGGCGGATTTGCACGTATTCGAGGTAGAGGAAGGAGACCCGGTCCTCAAGGCGCACCTGCTCGCTCGCCTTGATAGTGCGGAAGGCCAGAGCCTCATCTGAGTAAGCCATGTTTACTCCTTCCCGGTGGCGGACTGTGCCGGTGCGCCCGAGCAGTGGGGATCCGGAATGCTACCCGGCACAACGAGCCCGATGAGCGGATCGTAATGAGCTGCGCCGTCGTTTAAAACGTGGTAGCGGCAGAGTAGCGACGGCGCATTTTCAAGCGATGTCGCATCCGTAAACAGTGTTTTCGCACGACCCGTAACCGTGACCGGAACGGACGCACGCAAAGCGCTGCGTATGCCTTCACGGTCACTGCCGCGCAGCTTCCCCAAATCTTCAGGGGCACCGGTCCACGCGCCGGGGATAATATCCGGATCACCGCATACAATCAGGCGGGTGGTTTCTACTTCGATGAGTCTGGTTGAGCGCTCGTCCCCGAGGTTTTTATCACGCTGCGTCATGGCAGCGAAGGATTTCACCTGGGAACTTTCGCTCAGGCACTCCTTCATATCGTACGTAGCGTTCCGAGCGCGGATTGCCGCCAGCGATTTCTTCGCGAATTCATTGAGTTCATCGGGTTTATCTTCCTCAATATCCGCCAGCAGCAGGGTGCCAGTATCTACAAATTCCTGGCAATCCTCCGGGATTCGGATGTTGTTGTGTTCTTTGAGCCATTTCTCCACGCGCGCAAGTTCGCTGGCTAGGTACGGTAGCTGTTGCCCCTCGCTGCCATTAATAGCGACGACGGACACTCGCGGCCCGCTCAGTCCCGGCACTCGGGTGGCGCGGTTCGGATCGGCGGAACGCCACAGGCGCCCGGCACGCTGAATGAGGGATGCGGCCGGGCATAGCTCGGTGCGAAGCAGGTCGAGGTCAATATCTAGGGAGGCTTCGATTGCCTGGGTTCCGATAACCGTGAGCGCCGCGCCCGTGCTACCCGAACCGATTTCGTGTTCGAGGAGTTCAGCGTTACGACGGCGATGCTCAGCTGTCATGCGGGAATGGAGGATAACAACGTTGCCCTCGGCGGCGAGCGCTCGGGTGAGTTCCTGGGCACGCGCAACTGTATTGCACATGACTCCGATGCGGGCCTGGGGGTAACGCCGCCGCTGGTCACGCACCCAATCGCGGTGCGAACTAACGAGCTTGCAATACTTTTCGGCACTGCGGTCAATAGTGAGGGTACGGGGCGGGCCGTCGGGGCGAATACTCCGCAGCTGGGTTCCGGTGGTATCCAGGTTTTCCAGGAGGGGGAAGTGCGCTTCGCCTTGCGGGGGTTGGCCCGTATACGCCTCGAGGTAGGTGGCGCGTTGAGCGGAGGCGAGGGTGGCGGAAAGGAAGGTGACCCGGGTGTTCGTGGCGCGCAGCCAGAGCAGAAGGTTGCTGAGGAGACCGCTCTGGTACTGATCGAGGGTATGGACTTCGTCCACAACAACGTGGGCATTGGCCAGGGCGAGGAGCCGCAGGTGTGTCCATTTTGCTGGTAGGGCGCCCAGAAGTGCCTGGTCCACTGTGCCGACGCAGACGGGTGCCAGGAGGCGGGAGCTTCCGGAGCGAACGAAGTCGGTGGGGAAAAGACCGGCTGTGCTAGTGCCGTGCCCCGCGGAGGTGATGCTGGCTTTGCCCGGGGCTTCGCTGCGGTCATTCCCCATGGTGACCGGTTGATTATAAAAATCTTCGGTGGAGGCGAGGGAATGCGCGAGCGAAGCCACATTTGGTGTGCCTGCATAGTAACGCTGGATACGCCGCATGAGCGCATTCGAGGTAGCTTGGGTGGGAAGCAGGAAAATAAGGCGTTCGTTCGCGGTGGCGTGTCGGAGTAGAGCCGCTTCGGTTTTGCCGACGCCGGTGGGGGCCATGACATTCCAGAGTCCGCAGCCTACTCGGGTGGCTTCTTTCTGGAGCGGGCGCGGGGTGCGCTTTCCGAGGATTGCCCGCTGGCTTTGCTCTGTGGATTCCCAGCCGTGATACACCCCAACGGTTTCTTCGACGCGGGCACGGGCGCGGGCGCGGCATGCGGTGATCCACCCGGTTGGGTCATCAAGGGTGAGTTTCCCGGCCGCGAGGAATTCCTGCTGGGCGGCCACCCATTCGGTTCCCGAGGCAATGCGGTCGGCTAGCACGGTGAGGCCGGAGAGTAAGATTGTTGCGGTGGGCGAGAGTTCAGCCTGGGTTATGCCAATGCCTTCTTCCAAGCAGGAGATAAGATCATCGGCGAGGGCAAACCAGCCGGTTTCTTCCATGTCTTCGAAAAGGTAGTTGGTCTCTTCACTGTTCCAGGATGGGGTCTCGAAATGGCCATGATGGCCGAGTGCTGGGATGTATTTCCACGACGGTACTGCATATGCATCGGGAATGATCGCCTTCCGATGCAGTAGCAGCGCTGACATTTTCTGATGGTGGCGGATATCAGGAGCGTAATCCTCACAGAAGTTTCGAGACCACTCGGAAATGTCACCAAGTTGAGGTTCGTTAGTACGGAGCGCGGTCCGAATCTCATCCCACTGCGGCCCCTTCTGGGTTTGCTGGTATTGGAATACCGGACAGGCTTTTCCTAGGTCATGAGACCCGGCCACCCATTCCACCACTTCCCGTTTTCCCGCAGGTCCGAGAACTGTGCGCAGACCGGGCCTCAGCCAAGTTTCGTAGAGGACTCCGGCAGTAGTTGCGGTATCCAGCAAGTGGGCGAGAAGTGGGTAGGACGTTTCCGTACCGCGCTGCTTTGCCCATACGTTGGGGTGCGTGCGCATCACGATAGTGCCTGTATGGAGAGAAGCCCGCAACCGTAGCTTTTCGCACGTCCAACCCCGTTGGTTTGGGCGGTGAGTAGTGCTTCGCTATCTCCCACGGTGGCAACTCCGTTGATCGTATCGATCTGGACGGCGCGTTTGTTTTTTCCCGAACCGGTGGTGAGAATTTCGCGCCGCGCGTCAATGATCTCTGTATTCGTGAGGGCGGGGGCTAGTTTTGCGCTCAGCCATTCAGAGAGGCTTGGGACCCCAGGTTCAGATTCCTCACCGTCAAGCGGAATTGACCGAGTTCCCCCGGTTCCAATGCGTTGAATCGCATTGATTGCGATGCGGAACGAAACTGGAGTTCCAGCCGGGAGTTCCTTGAGTTCAACCTCTTTCATCGCGGCCTCGTGGGGGAGGTTGAGTTGCGGAACCGGCTCGCGGGATTGGATAAGGAAGAATGGGGCATCTCCGGGAACGTGATCCAAGCGGAAAAGAATCCCCATCTCCGCCCGGGGGTGTTCCGCGCCGGTCTGTGGGAAGAGTGCCATGATCGCGCGGTGGCGTACTTGCGGATCCTTCAGTGTCCATCCGCGCTCTGGCTTGTGCAGGGCCACGCGTGAGAGAAGGGTATGCACCGGTACTTTTGTTAAGAAGATCGGTTGAGGTTCCGATGTGTGTTGATCTGCCATATTCGTCTCCGTCGACTAGGCTCTTAGCGAGCGGTTTCCACGTCTAGCGTGGGTATTTCAGGGTCTAATGGATTGCCTAGATAGGCCGCTTTCCCCGCGTGAGCGGGGGTAACAGCGTTTTCGAGGCTGGATTTCTCCCTTATCTTGAGTTTCATATTAGCGGAGAGAACCGTAAATGTAAAGACGGGTCAAATGGATTGACAACGCCTTCTTCTCTTGTTAGTCTCGTTTCATCTCAAAGGAGAGGAAGCATGGAAAAAATCAATGCTTTGACGGACATTCCGTTACTGGTTACGCTACGCGGACGATTATCGGTTCGTGATGCGCTTCTCGATGCTCATATTCTAAAAGGGTCCTCCGACAAAAAAATGGGCCGCGAACCGGTGGTCCTGGATAAAACTGTCCCGGGCTATGTGTATGGTGCAGAGTTGCGACTGTTAGCGGCGGTCGTTGCCGTGGTTTTAAGGCAATCTAATCATGCTCATGGGGATCCATTCCGGATCGACTGGGAACGCATTCTTTCGGAGGGTCTTGAACCCGAGGCGATTGACAAAGCTATTGAAATACTCGCACCGGGGTCTTTGTTATTCGATGACCGGCAGCCGTTTATGCAACGGCCCGTTGAGCCGATGCGTAATGCGAAAGATAATGAGCGCAAACTCGGAAAAGGGGAGCTGCGGCTCAAGAAGTTGTTACCTTCCATGATCTCCGACCAAGGTGAAGAATTCTGGAGTCTGCTGACACAGCGTGACACTCTTTCCCTGGAAGATGCCGCGCTTTATCTTCTCGCCTATCACTGCTATTCGCCGGCTGGAAATAACTCTTATGCTGGTCAAAAAGCTGAAATGGGAAGTCCTGGTTTCCATTTTGTCGGCGTAGGCATGACGGCTACCGAACTGATCTGGGAAGGCTCGTCGCTTCTTCATACGCTTTTAGCGATGATCCCACGCTCGTGGGTAGAAGGCGACGGTTTACCAGCATGGGCAGATCGAACCGGATCTCGGGGTGGGACTGATCATCCACTATGGCGGGCTACCTGGTCATCCAATAGTGCTGCCTGTTACTGGGAGGATAACGAGCTCGCCGGTGTGCGCATCGGTGGCGTTCCACCGGCGTGGGTGCCCCCAGAAGCGGGAGCAACGAAAGAGAGCCGAAAAGCTTATTGGGTTGAGCGCGATCAGAGCGATCCCTTCTACCTGTATTTGCCTAATAAGTCCGGCGAGTTAAAGGCTCAGCGGATGGACGTAGGGAGGGATGCGACGGATCTTGCGGTGGAATGGGCCGCACGCGGCAGACTGGCACAAGTGGCCGAAGCACATGATCGCATTGTTTCCTCCTCTGACTGTCGGTTGATATTCATCCGCCATTACATCGAAGGGACCGCTTCTTCTCCAGTTATCCGTTCCTCGCGGGTTGATGTGGCAGATCCGCAGCTATGGGCTTTCGGGCTATCTGATCGAGCACAGGGCCAAGTACGGCGCCATGCAGAGTTCATCCAGGCTCTGCACTATTGCGTGGTCCAACCTTTCCGACGCGCACGCGGGGCAGCCTCCGTTGCCTCTAATGGAATGCCCACCGTTCTTGACTCGCTTGAAAACTATCGGGATTCGGCATCGGATATTTTCTGGCGTGCGATCACCCGCTCCTATGAAGATTTTCTTTCTCAAGTGACAACCGCTGAGCGGCGTCCTGAAGAAATCCGTGCGGCTCGCGGCGGGGCTGCTCAGGTTGCGCTCGGAGCTTTCAATGAAGCTATTGCACCCTATCGGGGGCAAGATCCGGCGCTCTTCGCGGCAGTTTATTCGAATGTTGCTCGTCATATTCGGGCTGTCACAAAACAATTTGATGTTCCCACGGCTTATGAGGAGAAATAACAATGACGCAGATAGATACCCCGCAACGGGAGCCTTGGAAAGCGTTGCTGCTTGAAGTTACAAAATGGGCTAAAGAGAAAAAGACTAATCCTAGATCTCGTGCTGCGTGCGCTGTGATTCGGCAAGGGGCAACGCCGTTCACTCAAATGCGTGCTTATCCCTATGTCCTACCCGCGGTGCCCGAAGATGCACGCCCCGAGCAACGTAATGCCTTGCTGCGGGTGGCAGCCCTGGCCGCGGAATATGACCGGGTGCCTCATTCCAGTGAGGGTAAGCGCCGCAACAGTTTGGGGCGGTGGGCATATCGCGTGGCAACCGCTGAGAACAAAAACGGACGCGCACAATCAGTTTCACCAGATAATCCAGGAATGATTGCCGCGCGCCTAGCGTACCTACATACCCAAGATATGGAAGAAGCAGCCCGATCCATCAAACGAATTTTTGATGTGGCATCAACGATTCCGGGTCCGGTTCCTCCTGTCAATTATTTCGATATTGCCGATACGTTGATGCGCTGGGGGAACGGCCTGTCACCTCAATCTCAGCACATTCGAATGCGAGTAATAGAGGAATTCTATTCCGCACCTCAACTTGCGGTTTCGGATCAACCTGAAACCGTTCCTGCCAAAGCTTCTGAAAACTAAAACCATAACCGAGAGGACCAATCATGTACCGTCACCTAACCCTGCATTTCCTTACTCCGATCAGCTACTCGAATCTCAACCGTGACGATTCAGGAACCCCCAAGCGCCTCATGGAAGGCGGCGTTCTCCGCGCCATGCATTCCTCGCAGGCCATCAAACGCGGTGCACGCGTTGCTTACGAAAAGGCCAGCCTTGACGTTTCAGTGCGTTCTGGCAAGCTTGAGGAAGTTATTCGCGACGCCGCACTCAAGCTTTCCCCCGATCTGGACCCGAAGAAAACCCTGACAAAGGCTCGCGCTCTCGTCGGTCAATTCACCAAGAAGCAGGCGAAAGCCGATGCTGATGATGGTGCGGGAGCTGCTGAAGCGGATCGTTCGATCTGGTTGAGTGGGGAAGAGATCCAGGTTGCGGCGCAGGTCGTGGCCGGCGAAGTCGATCCTGATACGGAGTTCGTGCTTAACGGATGCACCGGTTCCCTCGCCATTGCCGCTTTTGGGCGTATGTTTGCGGCGAAACCTGAGAAAGGTACAGAAGCGGCACTGAGCGTATCACCTGCGGTGACCACCCACGCTGCCACCATTGGCACTGACTATTTCTCGACTGTTGACGATATCCGTGAGCAGAATAAGTTCACCGGGGAAGAATCCCGCAGCGGGGCTACCTACCTAGGGATCAGCCAATTTACCAGCGGTATTTTCTACCGCACGGTGACCATTGATCGCGAACAGCTCCAAGCTAGCTGGACTGCTTTCGGCAAACCGGAGGCAGAGGAAAACCTACGTCAGATGATTACCGCTCTTATTTACGGTCAGCCGCGCGGTAAGGAGCATTCCACGGCACCGTACACGCAGCCCGTCGTCGTTCTTGCTGAAGAGCAGCGCTACCGCTGCGCCTACAGTTTTGAAACACCGGTGAAGGCTAACGATTCCCAGGGTGGATTCCTGGAACCGTCTGTCCGGGCTCTCGGAGACCAATTCCATGCTGCTCGTCGCTTCGATCCCGATAACTTCGGGAGTGCACTGGCCCTTAGTGGAACGTTCCCCCAGCTAGAAGAGCTGTTTGGGGTGGAACCCACGTCAAAGAACGGCCTTGTTGACACGGTCGTAGCGTGGATCTTGGGTGGCCAGAATGAGTAATCCAACATTCCTGCGTCTAGCGAGTCCCGTGCAATCTTGGGCGGGGCCGCGAGTGACGGGGAACGTGGTCAACTCGGAGCCTCGGCCTACACGGTCCGGTCTCCTTGGGCTCCTCGCGGGCGCTTTAGGTGCTCCGCGCGAACAATGGCCAGAGTGGCTGGAGGGAGCTGATTTTACGGTACGGGTTGATCGTCCCGGCTGTTTCATCAATGAATTCCAGACCATTAATCCCCGTGCTACTAAAAGCGGCCTCCGCAACGACGAGCTCGAGTTCCGAACACGCCAGTTGTGGATCCGGAAACAAAGTGATTCCGATAAAAACCTGGCTTTCACCCCGGATCAGCAAAACTCGAACGCGGTCATCCGCCGCACCTACCTGGCCGGAGCCGAGTTCCTCGTGCGAGTCACCTGCCCGGGGCATCAGGAGGAGGTGGATGCCGCGTTGCGCAGTCCTGCTTTCGTGACCTACTTGGGGAAGAAAGCCTTTGCGCCGTCGTTCCCGTTCTATCTGGGACGCGGCGAGGATGACATGCTCAACCGGATCCCGGTGTGTGACCCGTCTTTTGAGAAAGCGAAAAAACAGGTGTGGACCTATTCGCGGGCCCCACATATGCCCGATAGTGGGCCGGGGGCATTGCCCGGCACCGCGAGCATGGTGGACGTGGTGACCGAACGGAAAGAATGGCTCAATCGGGTAGCTGAGCTGCTGGAACGCTAGGTTCCGTTGCGTCACGGCGCGAAGTGGTCGCGAATGCCAGCATGTCGCGACTGTGAACCCGCCCGCGCGCCACAGTGTGACTTCGCCCCACAGAAAAGCCCCGGAAAGATCACCCATATGAGTGGTCCTTCCGGGGCGTTCTGTGCCTATCTATGCGCAGGCCAGTAGCGGGTAACTTAGGCGGTTCGCCGCGAGGATGCTACTTCGCAGCCTTCTCAATAAGCGGCGTCAGCTTATCCAAGGCCCACAGCTGCGCGGCCGGGGTGCCCAGGGAGAACGCATTGGACAGGTCACCGTCCACCACGAAGGCATGACCGGCGGCAACCGCCGGAACCTTCTGCCAGGTGGCGTCGTCGGTAATCTGCGCGGTATCAATGAAAATCGGGAACGCGGCAATCAGATCCGCGTCAATCGCATCGAGCTGCTCGGCGGAGAGCTGCACGGCAAAACCGCTATCGGCAGTGGCCAGCTCCTGAACCTTCGGGTTCTGCACGAAGCCCAGCTTCGTCATGAACTCCAGGCGAGTATCACCCTTCAGGTAGGCGCCCCAACCCTCAGAAGTCTTGGTTGCTACCGTCACCGACTTACCCTTCCAATCAGGGTGCGCGGCCGTGACCTCAGCGAACTTCTTCTCCACCGCATCCAGCTGCGCCGCGGCAGCCTTCGGCTTACCCAGCGCCGCACCAATCATGGTGACCTGGTCCTTCGTGGAGGTAAGCCAATTATCCGCGCCCTCCGGCAGCGAGACCGTCGTTGCAATCTGGGAAAGCTTATCGTGGCGTTCCTTATCGCCCGACGTCTTCACATCGAGAATAAGATCCGGCTTGAGCGCCGCGATCTTCTCATAGGAAAGCTCCATGGTGCCCAGAATCTCCGGGGCTTTCTCATAGGATTCGCTCACCCAGGGGCCAACGCCATTACCACCGAAAGCCAGCCAGTCGGCCGCGCCCACCGGCTGCACGCCCAGCGAGAGCGCCACTTCGGCATCGCCCCAGCCCAGAGCGACCACGCGCTGCGGGGCTTCCTTGACGGTAACGGGACCGAACTTCGTGTCAATCGTCGCGGGGAACACGGCCTCGGTTGCGGCGCTCCCGTCTGCTGCGGAGCTTGCCGCCGCGGAGGAGGAGGCAGGGGACGCCGAGGAATTGGCAGAATCATTACTCTTCTGAGAACCGCATCCGGCAAAAGCCAGGCAAGCCACCAGGACGGTGCCTGCCCACGCGGTCAGGGACTTCTTCATAACTTCCTTTCGTGGATGCCGCACTCGCGGCCGAACACACCTGCGGCTGCGGTGGTCGTGTGGTTGTCACTGAAACCACAGATGCCCTATTAGGATACGCTGACGTTGTTTAATTGGGGTAGCCTGTTCTCGTTATGAACAGCACTGTCCACCACCGTTTTTCGGTACGACGCCGCGCCTGTCCCGCCCCCGCGCATTCCGAAGACAACCGGAACCCGGACCGGGCCCCCGCGGCCCCCGGCCGTACCATTGCGCGCCGGCGCTCCGCGGCTCTTATCGCCGGAGTGATCGCTGTTCTTGTACTGGCAATTCTCTCCATCTGCATCGGCGCCCGCCCCATCTCCCCGGGAACACTGTTTACTATTCTTTCCGGCGCAGACCGCGATTCCATGGACGCGCAAGCAGTGCTTACTTTGCGCCCGCCGCGCACCATCGCAGCTATTGCCATCGGCGCAGCCCTCGGGGTTGCGGGCGCTCTTATCCAGGCAATTTCGCGCAATCCGCTGGCGGAGCCGGGAATCCTCGGGGTTTCGGCCGGCGCCGGTTTTGCGGTCACCCTCGCCATCGCGCTCGGGGGCATCAGCCGGCCGAGCATGTACATGTGGTGGGCGGTGGTAGGTGCACTCGCGGCTACCGCAGCGGTTCTCCTTATCGGATCGCACCGTGGGGGTCGTGCGGAACCGGTTCGTCTCATCCTGGCCGGGGTGGCGCTTTCTGCTGTGCTCAACGGCACCGTGGGGGTGCTACGCCTCGCTGACCCGCGCACCTTCAACGAAATCCTCGTCTGGACGGCCGGCACGTTGGAAAACCGCCCCTGGGAGGTGATTCTGCCGGTCCTCCCGCTTCTCGCTCTCGGGCTCATCGTGGCCGCCGCACTCACCCCGGCTCTCAATATCATCGCCCTCGGTGACGATACCGCCCGCGCCCTCGGCGCGAACGTCACCGCGATTCGCCTGGCCGGTATTGCGGCGATGACGCTCCTCACCGGCGGGGCGGTTGCTATTGCCGGCCCCATCTCTTTCATCGGGCTCATGGCACCGCACGCCATCCGTTCCTTTGCTGGCGCGGATCAACGATGGGTCGTGGGACTGTCCGCGATCTGGGCGCCAGCCCTGCTCCTGGCCTCGGATATCCTCGCGCGCATTATCCTCCCCAGCGGTGAACTTCCCGTCTCCGTGGTGAGCGCTTTCCTGGGTGCCCCGGTTCTTATCTCCCTCGTCCGCCGGCGAAAGGCTTTCGCGCTATGAGTATGTTGCCGCAGCCTGCGGCGCCCAAGTCCACAGCCGCGTATTCCGCCGCGCCGTATACGAGTGCCGCGCCCCAGTCCGCTCCCGAAGCGCCAGTAACCGCCCGGTCCAGGCGTTCTCGCTACTCCGCTATACGACGCCGCCGCCGTTCCCGCCTGGTTGCGGCTGTGGTGAGTCTCGCCCTGCTGGTCGGCGGCTTCGGCGCCCTGCTCCTCGGGGACTTACCCCTGAGCCTGGGCGAGGTGGCCGCCTGCTTCACCCCGGATTCGATACGCGCGGTTGCCGCAGGTGAGGGGAATTTTGCGGCCCAGGTGGTTCTGACGTGGCGCCTGCCACGGATCCTCGCCGCCGTGGTTTTCGGGGCAGCGCTCGGACTGTCGGGTGCACTCTTCCAAATTCTGACCCGTAACCCGCTCGGTTCGCCGGATATTATCGGCTTCAATGCTGGTGCCTATACCGGCGTTATTCTCACCCGGACATTCCTCGTGGGCGGAGCCCTTGCCGTGAGTGTGGGCGCGTTGGCAGGTGGCGTCGTCGTCGGAATAATTATTTATGTGCTGGCCTACCGGCATGGCGTGTCCGGATTCCGTCTCATTATTGTGGGGATTGGTATGACGGCGATGCTCAGCGCGGCGAATACCTGGCTGCTGTTGCGGGCTTCGGATGAGGTGGCGCTGAGCCTTGCGGTGTGGGGCGCGGGAACGCTCGGGCAGGCCTCGTGGGCGAATGTGGGGCCGGCGGTGGTGATTCTTGGGTGCCTGGTGCCGTTGGTGGTCTGTTGCGTGCGGCCGTTGCGGCAACTGGAATTGGGCGACGACGCCGCAGCTGCGCACGGCTTGCCGGTCGAGAGGGCTCGCCGGGGGATCATCGCGGTCGGTATCGCTTTGACGTGTGTGGTGACGGCGGCGGCCGGACCTATTGCTTTTGTGGCCTTGGCTGCTCCGCAGGTGGGGCGGGTGACGGCCGGGCGACGCGGAATTTCGCTCGTGCATAGCGCGTTGGCGGGTGCCTCGATTTTGTTCCTGGCTGATCTGTTTGCCCAATTTGCGCTAGCTCGGCCGGTTCCGGTGGGTGCGATTACCACGGTGGTCGGTGGCCTCTACGTGCTGGTTGTGGTGATATCGCAACGGAAGGGGCGATAAATATGCGCGAGAACGTAAATGTGTATGTCGGTGCTTCTGCCGGTGTGGCGCGGCTGCGCGGGGAGAATCTGTGTCTCGGTTACGGCGATGTGGCGGTGGCGCGGGATCTGAATGTGGTGATTCCGGATGGTTCGTTCACGGTTATTGTGGGGGCGAACGGGTGCGGGAAGTCCACGCTGCTGCGCGGTTTGGCGCGGTTGCTTTCGCCGGCGCGCGGCCGGGTGCTGCTGGATGGACGGGATATCGCGGCCTTGGGTTCGCGGGATTTCGCGCGGGAACTGGCGTTGTTGCCGCAGTCGCCGCATATTCCGGAGGGGATTACGGTTGCCGAGCTGGTGGGCCGGGGGCGTTATCCGCACCAGGGTTTGTTTGCGCGGCCTTCGGCGCGTGATGAGGAGGCGGTTGCTCGGGCTTTGGCTGCTACGGGCACTGCGGATTTCGCCGACGCGCTGCTGGGGGAGCTCTCGGGTGGGGAGCGCCAGCGAGTGTGGGTGGCGATGGTTCTGGCTCAAGATACACCGATTATTTTTTTGGATGAGCCGACGACGTATTTAGATATCGCCTACCAGATTGAGCTTCTGGACTTGTGTGCTCGCCTGAATCGGGAGGGGCGGACTTTGGTTGCGGTTCTGCATGATTTGAATCAGGCGGCGCGTTATGCCACCCATGTCATCGCGATGAAGGATGGGCGTATTGCCTTTTCGGGTTCTGCTGCTGAGGTTTTCACTCCCGAAAATATTGCGGAGATTTATGGGCTGACCGCTGTGGTTATCCCGGATCCGGTGACGGGCACCCCGATGGTTGTGCCGGTTTCGGCAGGGATTTAGGCTGCGGGCCGGGGTCCGAAGATGGCGCTGCCGACGCGGACTTGGGTGGAACCTTCAGCCACGGCGATACCCATATCGTGGGTCATGCCCATGGAGAGTTCCCGCACGGTGGGGTGCTCGCCTTGGAGCTTGTCCCGAAGATCGCGCACGAGGGCGAAAGAGTGGGCGATGTCCCGCACATCAGTGGTATTGGCTCCGATCGTCATGAGACCGTCTACCCGCAGATGGGGGAGCTGCGCAATCTGGCCCACAAGTTCTTCTACCCGCTCCGGGTCGGCCCCGTATTGGCTGGTCGCTCCGGAGGAATTGACTTGCACGTAAATAGAGAAGGGACCGCGGGCGTGGCCTTCTTCGCGCAGGCGGCCCTGGAGTCGGTTGAGGCGCTGGGCTAATTTGAGACTGTCCACCGTTTCGATGCAATCGGCCAGTTCGAGGGCCCGCCCGGCTTTATTGGATTGCACGTGGCCGATGACATGGGTCCAGTGGGGCGGGTTTCCGGCACTGGACGGGGCGGTACCGCTGCCTTCCCAGGTGCTGGCGTCGTGGATGAGGCGTGCCGATGATTCCACATCCGTTCCGGGTATTGCGAGTTGGGCTTCTACCTCCTGGAGTTGTTGGATGAAATTCTGGCCCATGAGGCGGGAGCCGGCGGCGAGTGCGGCGCGGATGGCGGTGATGGGCTGGTGTTTCACCACGATTTGGAGCCGAGCGGTGCCCAGCGGTATTCCTGCAGCTTCTTCCGCTCCACGCAGGGCGTCACGCACCAGGTTGATGCGCCCGGGGATCTCCTCCGCGGTCGGGGTAACGCCGGAAAGTTCAGCAAGGCGAGCAAGCTTGTCATGCTCCGTATATGTCATGGTTTGTGTCAACTCCACAGGTATCGGGTATCCGCCGTTGTTTATAGTAGGTCTCTGTGCCGCGAACTGGTGACATGGTCTCAGAACTGGTGGCATGGTTTCAGAACTGGCGCATTGTTCACCGAATTCGCATATATCCTCATTACCGGGGTAGCGGTGGCAGGTGCAGTAGCTGCCTCATAGTTCTCCCACGCTAATAATGTCGAGGATGGCGTGCCCGGCTTCATCGCTTGCCTCAAGGTCCACGACTGCCCAGAATCCCCAGGAGTTGTCACCTGCGCCGTCGTCAAAAACTTGACGCACTAACCAGGCGCGCAGGCGCCCGGTTGCAGAAGTCAGGTTGTCCATCACGCTATCCACGTGTTCCGCAGGGACGCCGGCGGTGATGAAGTCGGCTCGGTCGGGGTGTTCCAGCATGGTGACGAGTTGGGCGGAACGCGCTTCGGGCCCGATGCCGATTTCCTGGTAGGAATCGAAATAGGCGTCGGTAGCATCCATCCAGGTGTCGCCATCCCAGACCGGCCCGCCCACCCAGAGCGGGATGCCATCCCCGCGGGCCACTCCGGCTCCGTCATCCAGGGCCGCGCGATCAAGCCAGTCGAGATTTTCGTGCGCCACGGCTTCCACGAAGCGGAAAAGCGCATTGCGGATGGAGACCCGCAGTGCGTGTGGGCTGCGCGAGAGCGTGACCTTGCCATCCTCATCCGCCCCGAAAGCGCGCTCGCGGGCGCCACCTGCGCTGCTGTCAAGATTGGCGATCTCCGTGGCGGTGATACGGCCATCGCGCAGGGCTTCCCATTCGTCCAGCAAACTGGAATCCACCGAGCGCACCAGGCTTCCCAGCCAGTTGGTCATGTCTTCAAGATCCGGGGTGCGGGCTTCCAGGGGAACGGTTTGGCGCAGCGCTTTGTAGGTATCTGTTAGGTAACGCAGCAGGGTTCCTTCGGAACGGGCCAGGTCATAGCGGGAAATAAACTCAGAGAAGGTGATCGCGTTTTCGATCATTTCCCGCACGATGGACTTGGGGGAGAGCTGGAAATCATCCACCCAGGGGTTGGTCTGCCGGTAGATTTGAAGCGCCGCGCCAAGTTCTTCCGCGAGCGGTTGCGGCCAGGTTATTTTATCTGCTTCGGCCATGCGTTCGTCATAGCCGATGCCCGCGGCTTTCATGCGCCCGATGGCGCGCCCACGCGCTGCGCGTTCCTGCGCGTACAGAACCTGCATGGGGTTATCCTGAACCGCCTCGATAACCGAAATAACATCGAGGGCGTACTCCGGACTATCCGGATCAAGGATATCCAGCGCGGCCAGCGCGAAGGGTGCCAGCGGCTGGTTCAAGGAGAAATCATAGGGAACTTCACGCGTGTATTCGATGGGGGAGTGCCCCGGATGCTCGGCCATCCATTGCGGAGTGTGGTGGATGATCACCCCGGCGCGCTCCAGAGACATATAAATGCGGGTGGCTTGGCGAATCAATTGATTCGACGCTGTGCGCGGTTCGTGATTATCCGTGAGTAACTTGGTGACGGCCGCCACGTTATCCCCCGGGCGCTGGAACAAATTGAGCATGAGCGAGTGGGAGACCCGCATCTGGGACGTAAGAGTTTCCGGAGCGGCACCCTTGAGATACTCAAAAGTTTTTTCCGACCACAGCACCGTATTTTCCGGGGGTTTCTTCTTTTGAATGCGACGCTGCTTGACCGGATCATCCCCGGCGCGGGCCACCAGCCGCGCATTTTCAATTTCAAATTCGGGTGCTTGCACGATCACATCACCCTTAGTATCGAATCCGGCCCGCCCGGCCCGTCCCGCGATCTGGTGGAATTCACGCGCGCTCAGGTGGCGACTGCGTTGGCCATCAAATTTAGCCAGCCCGGTCATCACAACAGTGCGAATAGGCACGTTAATGCCGACCCCGAGGGTATCTGTACCGGAAATAACCGGAAGCAGGCCCGCCTGCGCTAGTTTTTCCACGAGCCGCCGATAGCGGGGGAGGAGGCCCGCGTGGTGCACGCCAATACCGGAACGGAGCAGCTTAGAGAGAATTTTCCCGAAACCGGGACCGAAGGAAAAATCCCCGAGGGCTTCGTGGATGCGGGCTTTCTGTTCCTTGGAAACGAGCGCGTGGGTGAGGAGAGCTTGGGCCTGCGCCACCGCTTCCCGCTGCGAAAAATGCACCACATATACAGGCGCCCGATGCGTGGAGGTGAGTTCCAGGAGGAGTTCGCCGAGCGGCTGATAGGAATAGGAGAAGGACAGTGGTACCGGCCGTTCCGCGTTACTCATAAGTTCGACGGCGCGCCCGGTGCGCTTCTCAAGATCCTCTGCCAGCCAGGTGGTATCCCCCAGGGTCGCGGAGAGGAGTACTTGCTGTGTGTGGGTGAGTTCCAGAAGCGGAACTTGCCAGGCCCAACCGCGCTGCGGATCGGAGTAGTAGTGGAATTCATCCTGGACCAGCACGCCGATATCCGCCGCAGCACCATCACGCAAACTGAGGTTCGCCACGATTTCCGCGGTGGCGCACACCACGGGAGCGCCGGCATTAATGGTGGAATCCCCGGTCACCATCCCCACGTTATCGGCACCGAAAACATTGATGAGCTCGAAAAACTTTTCCGACACTAAAGCCTTGAGAGGCGCGGTGTAATACGCGGTTTTTCCGCGCGCGAGCCCGCAGAAAATGGCGGTGAGTGCGATGAGTGATTTCCCCGAGCCGGTGGGTGTGGAAACAATCATATGAGCATCATCAATAGCGGCGAGCAGCGCTTCTTCCTGATGGGGGTAAAGCGGCCGCCCGGTGCTTTCCGCCCATTGGGTGAAAGCCTCATAAAGCGCATCATCAGGCGGGTTGAGCCCATACTTATCCTCCAGAAGGTCCAGGGCAACATTGAGTTGCGGACGAGGGCGCAGCGCCGCGGCCCCGGGCTGATCTGACTGTTGTGAACTCATGACTTAAGGGTGCCACACTCCTACGACATAAAAATTTGCCGGAACTGATGGCGAGGTGTGCGTCCAGTAAATTCTGGGGAAAGATAGCAATGTGACCGCGTTGGATCTTTCCTGTGCAGACGGGACTCGCGCGCTGTATCTACTGCGGGTACCGGCAGTCTCACTCTTATGTACGACGACGCCGCCCGCGAGCAGAGCTTTTCCCTGCACAGTACGGGTACCGGCAGTCGCCTTGTTTTTGATTTGGATGGCATGCTGGTTATTGGGATGGGTGTGAAGGATGCGGCTGACAAGGAAACGGATGCTGCCACTCCGCTAGGGAGGTCGGCAGGTTCTATCGATTCGCTCCTCACCTCGCCGATTCATCGTGAATGGAGGAGTCGGGTTAACAAGCCTACTGTCACTATCATCAAACACGCTAATCGCGAGAGCGGCCCTGTGTGCGATGAAGATGGATGAGGTGAAATAAGCTAGATTTGAGACGTGGGAACTGGTGTGGTTGTAGTATCCGGCGTACCGGCACATTTCCCGGAGAGCCGCAAATCTGGAACTCTGTTCCATTGCGATTTCCGGGCCCGCAACCGATAAACAACCAGGTCAGCCAGTCTCTTCCCCGCACAAGCGGGGGTAATTCCCAGTACCGGCCCGCACATCCGCCTCGTGAATGCTCTTCCCCGCACAAGCGGGGGTAATTCCTTCGGTTATGTAATCCGGTTTCTTAGAATCCGCTCTTCCCCGCACAAGCGGGGGTAATTCCTATTATCGGGGGCCGCAATATACAGCCACCGCCTCTTCCCCGCACAAGCGGGGGTAATTCCTTTTTCCCAAAGCTCCGTTAGGTCGTTAGTCCCTCTTCCCCGCACAAGCGGGGGTAATTCCAAATCGCCGGTTAAGTTCATCGGGAATAATAACTCTTCCCCGCACAAGCGGGGGTAATTCTCACCACATCAGACACCACCATCTGACCCATCGCTCTTCCCCGCACAAGCGGGGGTAATTCCGCGGCCATTAAGGTAGCGCAGGGCATCATGACCTCTTCCCCGCACAAGCGGGGGTAATTCTAAGCTCCGGCAGTCGCGGCTCGCGCTGCTTGGCTCTTCCCCGCACAAGCGGGGGTAATTCTATATTAAGGCCGCGGCGAATGGTGACCCGCGCCTCTTCCCCGCACAAGCGGGGGTAATTCCCACAGCGGCCGCACTCACAGTAAACGGCCTTACTCTTCCCCGCACAAGCGGGGGTAATTCCTGTCAGGTTAGCTACCCGCGCCGGGCGGGTAGCTCTTCCCCGCACAAGCGGGGGTAATTCCTCCTCACCCGCTCCGATACCGCCGGCGATGATCTCTTCCCCGCACAAGCGGGGGTAATTCTAGCCCGGAAGGGAAAAAGAAGCTTAATAAAATCTCTTCCCCGCACAAGCGGGGGTAATTCCGCTTGGAGTCGGCAGTTTAATGATGCTGCTGCCTCTTCCCCGCACAAGCGGGGGTAATTCTTTTTCCTTTTGTTTTGAGCCGACCCCTTGAGGCTCTTCCCCGCACAAGCGGGGGTAATTCCCGTTCCAGAGTGGATTAGCAATGCTATCGAAACTCTTCCCCGCACGAGCGGGGGTAATTCTGAGCTAATCAAAGAGCCGCCCGCTATTGTGCGCTCTTCCCCGCACGAG
>NZ_JBOZCJ010000017.1:0-50196 GCF_051265215.1 Actinotignum stranguriae | reverse complement strand
TGGTTTAACAATTATGGAACAGCGTCAAGCGGTTTTAAGCAATAATGTCCAATAAACAGTCCGCAGCCCCTTTTGTCTATTAACCCCATTTTCTATCCCCGAGGTACCCCGAGCCAGCTGGCAGCGCCGTCGAGCTTTAATGCGTGAAGCGGCCCGGGAGAATTCCCGGACCGCTTCATTTACGAGTGCCTCAAAACGAGCGTGCGCCGTGAAACAAAGACACCACGCACCTCAGGAGGACTAGGCGGACGCCGCAGCACCTTCTTCCGAGCTACTTTCCCGACCCTCGTTACCTTCGGCCAGGATCTCATCGAGGAGTTCACCGGCTTCTTCTTCACTCAATTCGCGGGCGAGGGCAATTTCCGAGCAGAGGATCTGGCGGGCGCGCTGGAGCATCCGCTTCTCCCCCGCCGAGAGGTGGCGATCAGTATCCCGGCGCGTGAGGTCACGCACCACTTCGGCTACCTTATTGACATCCCCCGAGGTGAGCTTTTCGGTATTCGCCTTGAAACGCCGGCTCCAATTAGAAGGTTCTTCCACATCCTGTTCGCGCAGAACCCTAAACACCACTTCAAGCTGATCTTCGTTGGAGACATCACGGACCCCAACTTCCTCGATGGATTCGGCCGGAACCTGAATGACCATATCGCCCTGCATGACGTTAAGCGTGAGGTAGGTGCGCTTTTCACCCCTGATAATCTTGTCCGAAATATCAGTAATTTCCGCTGCCCCGTGATGCGGGTAAATAACGGTTTCTCCGACCTTGAACGGCATTGAATCAGAACCCTTTCTCCGCTGCGCGTTCGCGCAATATGCGCATATCCGATAGACATTTTACCATTGACGGTGTAGTCTCTGATCTTTTTTGCGCTGCAAGCCACAAAGGGCTGCGGTGTGGGCCACAAGTTCGCAGGCACGCGGGCTGTATGTTTGCAGGCGGCAGCCTCACGCTCACCGGCACGCGGGCACCCGCCCGCGCTCACGCCCCGGCTGCGACTACTCCGAGACCAGCTTGTAGCCGAGCCCACGCACCGTGACCAGCGCGGTGGGAGCGGAAGGATCCACCTCAATCTTCGAGCGAATTCGCTTGACGTGCACATCCAGGGTCTTAGTATCACCCATATAGTCCAGGCCCCAAATACGGTCAAGAATCTGGGGGCGGGTGAGCACCCGGTCCGGATTACGCAAGAAAAGTTCAAGCAGCTCGAATTCCCGCAGCGGCATGCTGATAAGTTCCCCGCCCACGTAAACTTCGTGCTTATCGGTATCCATTTCTACCCGGCCCACGCGCAATACGTCTTCGTCTACATCATCTGCGGCCCCGGTGCTCGCCCGGCGCAGCACCGCCCGCACTCGCGCCACCAGTTCCCGATAGGAATAGGGCTTGGTGACGTAGTCATCCGCTCCAACTTCCAAGCCGACCACCTTGTCGATTTCAGAATCCTTGGCGGTGAGCATAATGATGGGCACATCCGAGGTAGCCCGAATCCGGCGGCACACTTCCTCGCCGGACATGCCCGGGAGCATGAGGTCAAGAAGCACCACATCGGGGCGCGCCACCTGGAATTGTTCGAGGGCCGCGGCGCCATCCGCGGCAGTCACCACCTCGTAACCGTCCCGGCCCAGGTTGAATGCGAGGGTGTCACGGTACGTCGGTTCGTCATCAACAACAAGGATCGTGGTCATGGTGTTTCGTTACTTCCTCTCCGAATGCTCAAGCGCATTAGTTTCAGGACTGGGAGCTGCCTCAGGAATATAGGGTTCGGGCAGGCAGATGGTGAAGGTGGAGCCCTGGCCTACCTTGCTCCATAATTTGATGCGCCCGCCATGGTCTTGAACCACGTGCTTGACGATCGCAAGGCCAATCCCGGAGCCCCCGGAATTGCGGTCCCGGGCGGCATCCCCTCGGTAAAATCGCTCAAAAATACGTTCGCGTTGCGCCGCGTCAATTCCCTCGCCTTGGTCGACGACGGAAATAAGCACCTGCCCATCCGCCAGCGATGTTGCTACTGAGACCCGCCCGTGCGGCCGGGTATAGCGCACCGCATTATCCAGAAGATTACGGATCGCGGTGGCGAGCATGCGTCTATCTCCATAGACTGTGAGCCCAGGCTGCCCGCCGCTCACAATTTTCACCCCGCGATTAGCAGCTTCCACATCCATCCGGGCAACCGATTCGGCCACTACCGCATCCACATCCACAAGTTCCGTGGTGGTCAAGGCATTACCTTCTTGGAGGCGTGAAAGCTCGATAATGTCCTGCACCAGGCCGCGCAAGCGCACCACTTCGGTATCCAGCTGGGCGGTGAAATGCCGGACCGCTTGCGGATCATCCGCCGCGCTGTCCAGAGTTTCCACCAGCAAAGAAATCGCCCCCACCGGGGTTTTCAGCTCGTGGGATACATTGGCCACGAAATCCCGCCGGGTTTCTTCCAGTTTGAGCTTCTCGGTATTGTCCTCGAAAAGCACGAGCACCCGCCCGCCGGAAAGCGGCGCAGCATAGACCATCAAACGGGTATCGCTCTGGTTTTTGAGCGTGGACCGTTTAATGGAGAGCGGGCGGGAGAGCACTTCACCGGTATCGCGCACCCGTGCCACCAGTTGGATGAACTCAGGGCGCACCAGGCGATCATCACGCACCAGCCCGAAACTATAGGCCTGGGTGGAGGCACGTTCCACCACGTCAAGCGCGGATACAAGCACGAAGAATTGCGGAATCGCCTCGAGGACTTTCACGGCGTCCTCCACCGGCTCTACCGTTGCGGTCACCCGCAATGGGCGCAGCGAGCGCTGCGAATAGGCAAAAGCCAGGGAGGCGATAATGCCCACGGCGATCCCCCCGCAGACCGCGGCAAGCACAGCGATTCCTTCAACCATGGTTCCAGACTAGCCTGTTCCAGCTCGGCCTGGCACGCTCGGCAGCCCCGAAAGCCCGCTATTTACCTACTGTTTACGCAATATGCCGCTAGTGTTAACCCCGTACTGCTGAAATAAAACCTGTGGTGCGCCGCCGTGCGCTACGAACGCGCCCGCGGGCGCACAGAAATGAGGAGCTTTAATGCGTCAAGAATTCCGCAACGAAATGAAGACGCTCGAGGAAACGCTTGCCAAGCAGGCTCGCAGCGCCGCTCGGGCGATGGAACACGCCGCAGATTCGCTGCGGAACGCCAATCTGGCCCTGGCGGAATCGGTGATTGATGCCGATGCAAATATTGATGAGCTGCAGCGTCAGATTGAAGATATGGCGATTTCGCTGCTGGCGCGGCAGGCGCCGGTTGCCTCGGATTTGCGGACCGTGGTGACCGCGATGCGCATCGCCATTACTCTGGAGCGCATGGGCGACCTGGCCCGCCACGTTGCCTATATTGCGCGCGGGCGTTTCCCCGAACGCGTGGTGGGCGGCCCCGGCTATGACCTACTCGTACGCATGGCCGACGAGGCCGTGCGGGTGGGTCGCCAGGTGGAAGAACTCGTGCGCAAGCAGGATCTTGCTATCGCCGATGAAATTGACGAACGTGATGAGGTTCTTGACGACCTGCACCGCCAGTCTTTCCAGCTGGTCCTCGATGAGGATAACGGCATGAGCCACCAGGAAATCGTGGACGTAGTATTGCTGGGCCGTTTCCTGGAACGCTACGGGGATCACGGGGTCACGGTTGCCCGCCGCATGCACTTCCTCATCACCGGCTTGCGTGTGGATGTGGAGTCCACCCCGGGTACCGAAGAAGAAATGCTCGGCGGGGACTTCCCCGAAGGTTTCTCCGTGGGAGATATGGAAGACTAATCGGCGCTTGCCGTCGTTCGGGCCTGTACTACACGCGGTCTTTTACGCGTGCGGTGCGGGCCCGCACTAGTTTCCCGCGCACCGGAACACTCAACCACACGAGGGCGAAAAGCGCCGTCGTCACTAAAACAATGGCTGCACCCGCAGGAATATCCGCCGCCCAGGAGAGCCACACCCCCACGAAAGCGCTCGCGCACCCGAGGATTGGAGCGAGGAGCATCATCGTGCCCACCCGGTCGGTGAGGAGCCGCGCGGTGGCGGCCGGGGTGACGAGCAGCGCCAACACCAAAATATTGCCGATGGATTGCACGGAAATCACCACCGCGAGCGCCACGGTGAGGTAGAGGCACACGTCTACGAGCAGCACCCGGGTGCCGGTGGCGCGCGCGAAATCGCGGTCCACGCTCACGGAGAGCAGCGCCGGGTGGAGCACGGCCAGGAAAAGCAGCACGGCCGCGGCCACGATGGCGGAAGTGAGCACATCGGAACTATCCACGCCGGTGAGGGAACCGAATAGGAAAGATTCGAGGGACCCGGTATAGCCGGGGATGCGCGCGATGAGAGCCACGCCGAACGCGAAAGCCGCGGCCATAAAAATACCGATGATGGAGTCTTCGCGCAGGTTGCGGTTTTGCGAGGCGAGCGCGATAAGAAGGGCGACGACGCCGCCCGCGACCGCTCCGCCCACCAGAATGGAACCCTGGAGCGCGAAAGCGATGACAATGCCGGGGAAAACCGCGTGGGCGAGGGCATCCCCCAGGAAGGACATGCCGCGCAGTACCACGTGCACGCCCACCGCCCCGCACACTACCGCGGAAAGCATGGCAACGAGGAGGGCACGCGGGAGGAAGCCGAGTACCGGATTGGACAGATCGGCCAGGAAATCAAAGAAACTCATGCTTTCACCATTCCGAGGACGCGCAGCAGCGGCGAGGAAGCCCGCACCTGGAACGTTTCCATCCACAGGTCGGCGCGGAGGATATCCGCGGGCGGGCCGGCCGCGATAATTGTGCGGTTGAGAAGGGCCACGCGGGTGGAAATATCAACGGCCTGGGTGAGGTCGTGGGTGGACATAATAATTCCGGCCCCGCCGGCGCGTAGCGAGAGGAAAAGATCGGCCAGGGAATCCTGGGTGGGGTGGTCGAGCCCGGTGAAGGGCTCGTCCAGGAGGAGGATGGCCGGGTCGCGCACGAGTGCGCGCGCGATGAGGATGCGCTGTTGCTGCCCGCCGGACAGCTGCCCGATGGGCCGACGCCGCATCTCGAATAAATCGACCCTATCGAGCGCGGCATATACCTTTTCCCACGCGCTGCGCCCCAGGCGCGCCCGGGCGAGCAGCCCGCGGCGTTCCAGCCCGGTGGCCACCAGTTCCTCCACGCTCATGGGGTAACCCCATTGGGTGGCGCGGGACTGCGGCACGTAGCCGATGGCACGGTGCGGGCGGCCGGGCCGGACCCGCTCCCCGCGCACCTCAACAGTGCCGGCTGCCGGGGTGAGCAGGCCCATGATGCTGCGCATGAGGGTGGTTTTCCCGGCGCCGTTCGGGCCGATGAGGCCAACGAGCTCGCCGGCTTCCACCTCGAGGCTGACATCACGGAGCACCCGCACACCTCCGAGCACAACCGCGAGGTCACGGACCGTTAGCGCTGGCACGATTCCTCCTCTGCCTCGCCATCGCGGGCCTGGGTGCGGGCCGCGAGCGCCGCTTCCTGGTGGCGGCGGCGCGAGGCACGCGCCCCGATAAAGCCAGCGGCAATGAGGAGCACCGCTCCAGCGCAGCCGATAACTACCCAGCGCAGCGGGATTTCCGCCTCGCCGGCGGCCGAGTTCCGGGCGCCATTCGCACCGGTTTGCGCCGTACCGGATTGACCCGCGGCTGATTGCCCGGCCTGCGCATTATCCGCGGCCGAACCGCTAGCTGCCGCGCCGTCGCTGCCGGCCGGCCACTGGGCCGCGCGGGCGTCGTCGGCAGAAGTATTCGCACCCACCGCGAAACGCAAAGTCACGGTTTTCTCCACCTGGGTGCCGTCCGTGAGCTGGGCGGATACCGTGAGGCGCACCAGGTGCACGCCGGGCTGGGTGAAGACCCAATTGGCGTGGGTGTGGGTATTGAGGGAGACGTGCACCGGCTGCGAGGTGGCGACTTCGGAATTCCACAGCAGGGTGGGCCCGGAGAAGTTGCCCGAATCGACAAAGGCGGTGAATTGGCCTTCCCCCGCGTGCCCGCCGTAGGTGAGGGCCACATCGCCATTGACGCGGCTGACCACGCCCGGGTCCTGGGTATTCCAGCCGAGCCACACCACATCGGCGAGCTGCTGCTGCGGGATCACGTAGGCCGGACCGGAGGCGTGAATAAAGGAGTAGGCATCGGTAGCGGGGACCTCCATGCGGGCCGCCTCCCCCACCCGGAAGACCACGTCGTCCACGGAACGCCAGACCGGCACGGCGCCCGAATCATCACGCACCAGGAAATCCCAGCCGGCATCCGTCAGGCGCGGGCCCATATCCACGTGTCCGGAGCTGATCTCCACCGGGGTGCCCACCGGGGCCAGCTGCTCGTCCCCGCTCACCGTTTGGGTGAGGGCCGGGTCAACGGCAGTGCTGGAACCGGGCGCGGTAGGGGCCGGATCCGGATGGGCGAAAGCACGCGCGGGCGCGGCCAGAACCAGCGCGCAGCTGAGCGCAGCAAGGAGTAGCGCGGCGAGAGTGCGCGCGCAAACAGAGCGGAGGGCGCCGGAACGTGCGCTCAGGTGCGCGGTAGAGAATCTAGTCATGAATTGTCCTTCGTGGGTTCGGTAGCGGGAAGCTGAGCGACGGGCGGCGCGGGTTGCGGATCAGGTTGCGGCGCAGCGCCCGGATCCGATCGCTGATCGGGAGTGGTAGGCAGGGGCAGCCGCGGAACCTCATAATCGGGAGACCAGGCCGGCAGCGCGCCCGGATCGAGGCAGCTTTTCAAGGCGCGACCATTGGCGATCATCATGGCTTCGTAGGTGGTGGCAGCGCCGTCGAAAGAATCAGAATAGAGCTGGCAGACCGCCACGCCCGCCGCGCTCGCCACAGCCCGCAGCTCCCCGGCGTGCGAAGCCGTGGTCGGTTCCCCGAAGACAGCGGGAACCCGCAGATCCAGGAGTGTATGGGTGAGATTGGCGAGCTGGCGCGCGGAAGGTTCCAGCGCCGGATTCGGGGTGACGAAACCGACCGTGTCCAGGCCGTAGGCGCGCGCCAAGTAGCCGAAGCCGTCATGCGCGGTCACGAGCTTGCGTTGCCGCGCTGGAATAGAGGCGACGACGCCGCGCAGCCACTCATCCAGGCCCCGCAATCTGGCGATATAAGCTTGCGCATTGGCCGCGTAGATAGGAGCGCCCTGCGGATCCAGGGCGCTAAGTTCAGCGGCAATAGTTTCCACATAGGCGATGGCATTGGAGGCATCCAGCCACAGGTGCGGATCAACATCGCCGTGCACGTGTTCACCCAGCACCGCCTGGGCCAACACCCAGCTGGTATCCCCGGCCCGGCCCAGGAAACGCCAAGCGGGATCGCCAGGAATATGGGTGGCCACGGTATGCGGCACCGCGATAACCGCGCTATCCGGGGAAACCTCGGTAGTGCGGGCCGATTCGATTTCCCCGCGCAGGGTTATGGCACCGCTATCGGCCATGGTGATATCCACGTGACCGGCGTCGATCACCCGGCTACGCCCGGTGGTGGCCGGATCTACCCCGACGGCAAAGACCACAGTCCCCTCCCCGAGGCTGCGGCTCTGGCCCGCTTCCTGGACCTCGGCGCGCATGCGCAATTCATAAATACCGGGGGCGGAAAAAGCCCAGGACATATGGGTATGGGCCTGGGTGGGAAGATCCACGTGCCCGAGTTCCGCGCGCGAAGAATCGATATAAACCTTGGGTTGCCCGAACGTTCCGGTGGTGAAAGCCGCTAGGGTGCCCGGGCCGGTGACCGAGACTGCGCGCAGCGAAACAATGGGAGCCGAAGTGGTGGGTGCGGAAGGGGCAGCGGCGTCGTTCCCCTCCTGCGGCTGGGCCGCAACCGGTGCCCCCGCGCGGAAACCAAGCCACACGGTGCTCAACGACGCGTCCTCCACAAGCACGATATGGCGCGCGCCGTATGCGACGGCCGCCTCACCCAAACCAACATTTTTCACGCCGGGACGCCTGGTAGCATCCATGGTGGCGAGCAGCGCTTGGTCCTCCAGCAGCAATTGGTTGGAGAAAACGATGTCCGCCCGGGCCAGTTCCCGCAAAGACCGCAGTGACGGTTCAAAAGAATGCGGGTCCGCCCCGGGCGGCACAAGGGATGTCACCTCACCCCGCTCGCCCAGAACATTCTGGGCGAGGTCCGCGAGTATCGGAGTGGAGGCGACAACCCGTGGCGCATCGGAATTCCGATCGCCCGTTTCGGCGCGGGTCCTCACTCCCGCGGCCGAAACACTACCCACCAGCGCTTCCTGGCCCCCACCGGAAGGGATACCGGCAGGGCAGACCATCGCAACGATGGACGCGATGGCGGGTAGCAGCTTCCTCATGCTCGGACACACACCTCCGGATACGTGAATCCAGGCCGCCGGGCGGCGGCGCTGCGCTCGGCATGTAACCGGGCGCTTCCCAGGCAGCGGCCGAGCCGCCCATAAGCGGTAACGATAACCGTTATCATTACCAGCTCAATGGTAGGGGGTGGGGCGGGGATGGACAAGTCCCGGCCGCGAAGCCGTGACTGAGTTCATAGCTCGGAGGTGCGCCGGCGTGGGCCGAGCTCGCGTTTAACAAGAAGCAGGGCCCCGGTCTGACCGGAGCCCTGCTTGACTCTTAGTCCTCTAACTCAGCGCTAGAGACTGCGACTTACTTGCGAACTACTTGCCCTGGTTGGCAACTTCCGCGATCTTCTTCTGCGCTTCGGGATCGAGGTAGGTGCCACCCTTCTTGACGGGCTTGAGGGTTTCCTCATCAAGTTCGTACACCAGCGGAATGCCGGTGGGAATGTTCACGCCCACAATGTCATCATCGGAGATGTCATCAAGGTACTTAACGATACCGCGCAGCGAATTGCCGTGCGCCGCAATCATGACGGTTTTCCCGGTCTTGATAGCGGGCACGATATCGGATTCCCAGTAGGGCAGCGCGCGCGCGAGCACATCCTTGAGGCATTCCGAACGCGGGATCGGTTCACCGGCATAGCGAGGATCCTGATCCTGCGACCATTCCGAACCGAGCTCAATGGCCGGCGGCGGAACATCGTAGGAGCGGCGCCACTGCATGAACTGTTCTTCGCCGTATTCGTCGCGGATTTCCTTCTTGTTCTTACCCTGCAACGCGCCGTAGTGGCGTTCATTCAGGTGCCACGACCGCTGTACCGGGATCCAGTGACGATCACATTCATCCAGGGCGATATTCGCCGTGGTGATCGCGCGCCGGAGCAGCGAGGTGAACAGGAGGTCGGGGAGGATGTTGTTCTCCTTGAGGAGCTTGCCACCGTGAGCGGCTTCGGCACGCCCCTTCTCCGAGAGCGGCACATCAACCCAACCGGTGAACAGGTTCTTTGCGTTCCAATCGCTCTCGCCGTGGCGGAGCAATACCAGTGTGTAGGTCATATCGTTATTCTTTCATGTCACGGCGCGGGTTACCACGCCCTTTGCCTAGAACTTAAAGGGGAACGACGACGCCGTGCGCACGCGCCCGGCATCACTGCCGGCCGCGTGCGCGGACTGGGCCACCAGCAGCTTGACAGTCGATTGACTGCCGAGCAGCCGCTTAGCAACCCGGCGCGTTCGATTCCACCGAGCAGGATCCGGGGCCCGAGGAACTCGGGTCGGAACTGGGGTTATCCGAAGGGGACGAGGAACACGAGGCCAGAGCCAGGGAACACAGCAGTGCACCCGCCACAGTCAGTAGTTTCTTCTTCACCTTACCCACTCTACCGATGGAAGCTCGCCGCGGGCGAGCCTTGAGGCCTAGCGCGGCGGGCGCCGGACTGCGTGTCCCCGGCGCCCGCCACCTGCCAGGCTGGCTCTGCCGGCTTAGTTCGCTGCGCCTTCAGCTGCGCCGTCGTTCTTCTTCTCCGCCTTGGCGCCCTTCGCGGAAGCCTTCGCGGAAGAACCGCCCTCGAGCTGAGTATCGACGAGTTCTTCAACGGCGGGATCATCCTGATCAGCTTCGGCGTGCTCGAGGCTGGCCTTGGCCTTGTGATCGTAGATCTCTACCTGGGCGTTTGTGGCCGATTGCGAAGCCGAAGGCCGGGTGGATTCACCCTTGCGCGTCTTCGCAGCCTTGCGGCGTGCCGCTTCACCGGTGCCGAGGTCGGCGAGCACGTCCACACCGCGCGAGGCGGTGTAGCCCACTTCGCCTTCGAAGGCGTCGATAATGAGGGTGCGCAGCTCGGAGACGAGCGGGGCCTTCGGGTTGGCCGGGGTGCACTGATCCTCCAGGGCGCGGTCGGCGAGCCAGTCAAGCTTGGGCTCGAGAGCTTCCCAGGTCACCCCGTTCGCCTTGAGGCTCATCTCAATACCGAGATCCTCGGCGAGCTTGGTGACCTCGTCGATGAGGGACTGCACGCCCTCTTCGGTGGTCGAAGCCGGGAAGCCCATGTAGCTCGCGAATTCCGCGAGGTCTTCGTCGGCGCGGTAGTGCTCGTAGGCCGGGAAGATGGAGTGCTTGTACGGCTTGGTGGCGTTGTAGCGAATAACATGCGGCAGGAAGATCGCGTTGGTGCGACCGTGCGCAATATCGAATTCACCGCCAACCTTGTGCGACAGCGAGTGGACAATGCCCAGGAACGCATTGGCGAAGGCCATACCGGCCATAGCCGAAGCGTTGTGCACTTTTTCCTTGGCTTCCATATCGCCTTCCAGCACGGACTTGCGCAGGTTAGCGAAGATGAGCTGGGCGGCGCGGATGGACAGGCCGCGGGTGTAATCGCTGGCCATCGTGGAGACATAGGATTCGATGGCGTGCGTAAGCGCGTCCATACCCGAATCGGCCGCGGTGCGGGCGGGCACCGAGTCCACGTACTGCGCGTCCACAATCGCCACGTTCGGGGTAATCGCGTAATCGGCGAAGGGGTACTTGACGTGGGTTTCGGCGTCGGTAATAACCGCGAACGGCGTACATTCCGAACCGGTACCGGACGTGGTCGGGATGGCCACGAACTGCGCCTTGCGCCCCAGCTTCGGGAAGCGGTAGGTGCGCTTGCGGATATCCATGAACTTCTGCTTCATGCCGAAGTACGAGGATTCGGGGTGTTCGTAGAAGAGCCACATGGCCTTCGCGGCGTCCATGGGAGAACCGCCGCCCAGGGCGATAATGCAATCGGGCTGGAATTCTTCCATGAGTTTCGCCCCGCGGAACACCGTGGTCGAGGAGGGGTTGGGTTCCACGTCCTGGAAAATGTTCCAGGCGACGTCGTCCCGGCGGGCCTTGAGGTGATCGATAATAACATCCACGTAGCCGTTCATAACCATGCCCGGGTCGGTGACGATAAAGACACGCGAAATCGCGGGCATCTTCTGCAGGTACTGCGTGGAGTACCGCTCGAAGTACGTCTTCGGCGGAACCTTGAACCACTGCATATTGTTACGCCTTTCCGCGATTCGCTTGATATTAATGAGGTCGACGGCGCTGACGTTATGCGAAACGGAATTCCGCCCGTAGGAGCCGCACCCGAGCGTCATGGACGGGATGAGTCCGTTGTAGACGTCGCCGATGCCGCCCAGCGCGGAAGGAGCGTTGACGATAATGCGGCAGGCCTTCATGCGCAGCCCGTATTCGCGCGCCACGTCCTTATCTTCCGTGTGGATAACCGCGGTATGGCCCAAGCCACCGAAACGCAGCAGCTTTTCGGCCACGTCGAAACCTTCGGCATCGCTTTCCACGGTGGTGTAGCCGAGTACCGGGCACAGCTTCTCACGCGAGAAGGGTTCTTCGGGGCCGAGGTCCTCAAGCTCGACGAGGAGGATCTTCGTTCCGGTAGGAACATCAATGCCCGCACCTTCGGCGATGCGGTCCGCATTCATACCCACGACGTCAGCGCTGATCGTGCCATCAGCCTTGACCATGAATTTAGCCAGGGCCTTCTTCTCTTCCGGGGTGACGATGTGGCAGCCCATGCGCTCGAATTCGGCCAGGAGCTCCTCGCGGATCGAGGCGTCGATCACGAGAGACTGTTCGGAGGCGCAGATCATGCCGTTATCGAAGGTCTTCGAGAGGATGAGGTCATTAACGGTGCGCTTAATCTTGGCGGTCTTGTGCACGTACACCGGAGCGTTACCCGGGCCCACGCCCAGGGCCGGCTTGCCGGTGGAGTAGGCGGAGGCCACCATGCCCGCTCCTCCGGTGGCCAGGGCCAGGGAGATGGAATCGTGGTTGAGCAGGGTCTTCGTGGCTTCCAAGGAAGGAGTTTCGATCCACTGGATGCAGTGCTCGGGGGCTCCGGCGGCAATCGCGGCGTCCAGCATGACCTGTGCGGCCAGCGCCGAGGACTTTTGCGCACTGGGGTGGAACGCAAAAATAATCGGATTGCGAGTCATGATGGAGATAATGCACTTGAACATTGTGGTGGACGTCGGGTTGGTTACCGGCGTCACCCCGGCAATCACGCCCACGGGCTCAGCGATTTCGATAATGCCCTTTTGCTTATCCTGACGGATAATACCCACGGTGCGGTCATACTTGATGGAATTCCAGATATATTCCGTGGCGAAAAGATTCTTGACGCACTTATCTTCGTAGAGGCCGCGGCCTGTTTCTTCAATGGCGGCCTTGGCGAGCACCATGTGCTGATCAACCCCGGCAAGGGCCATCGCATGCACAATCGCATTAATCTTTTCTTGATCGAAGGCATCGAATTCTTCAAGGGCGGATATTGCCTGCGATGCCAAGCGATCGATCATGTCACCAACGTTGGTGCGGTCACCAGTTTGCTGAGTGGTAGCCATAGTTCGCTTTCTCCCAATGGATCCGCGCCTGTGTCACCTTCGGCATATAGCGTTGCCCCACGCCACGGGATAACCGCGGTGCGGGAACGACGCTGGCTCTTGACGAACCATGCGCGTTTCCGTACGAGCCGTGATGCCGGTTGCCGGCTCCATCGTCGCTCGCGCCTTTACTTTAGCGAATGAAAGATGCTTGCGTTGTAGCGCAGCTCGCACCGGGCGCGCCGCGGGACGGATCGGGGGAAAGTCGGGACTTTCTGCCCGTTACCTGCGGTTTTGCGGGCGGGAAAAGCGCTGAAAAACCCTGAAAATTCCTCAGAAAATCGCGGTTCGCGCGCGCGGCGCGACGCGAAAAGTAAAAGTCAGACAACTTCGCGGGACTGATGTCCCCTTCTTCGCAGCCCGCAAAGTTATTTTTTTCACGACGGCGCTAGCCGGGCGCGGAGTGCTTCGGCGGATGGGATGGAGCTTCGCAGGCCTCCCCCGCACCGCTGGCGGGAGACGTTTAGGCGAGCAGGGTGAAGTTTCGCTTTTCTCAAGAGCCACACCATCCCTAGGGGCTGCTGTATATGTTTTCACACCTGTACTACGAATCTAACGCATGCGCAGTACAGCTTCACGTCATGTCTCGGCCAGAAAACACGCATCACTGCAAGGCCTGTCAGATGACGATATTCTGCATGCAGCCACCCGGCCACAGCGGGTTGAGCCACTGGATGAAGAAAATCCTCGGTACACACGTTTACTTGGGCGACTCTATATTTGCCTATAGCGCACCCTTCACCGAAGACGCACCCAGCGCGCGATTCCTGACCGCTACTCCCGGGCGTTATTAGCCGGCTCGCTCACCCGGCGCAGCGCGGGCACCAGCGCTAGAACAGCAAGCAGGGAAAGCACCAGCGCTGCCAGCAAAGCCACCAGCAGCACAGGAGAGAAAGAGGCGTCCAGGGAAACAGAACGCATCTCCATGAGCAGCCAGCCGGCCCCGAAACCGGCCGCCGTTGTGATTGTGGCGATCACCGCCAGCGGCAACACCGACTCCACCACGAGCATGGCGGCCAGCTGGCGTACCTGCATGCCGCTCAGGCGCAGGGTTAGCAAAGAGCGGCGTCGTTCCAGTAACCCCGCGTACGTCGAGACCAGCAGCGACACAATCGCCACCGCAAACGTCAGGGCAATTCCGGCGTAGACCAGGTACGTCATAGTTTCCACGGTCTTATCCACCGCCATCGCGATGCCGCACCCACCGGCGAACACAAAGACGCTACCCGGCTCGGTAAGCTGCGCATTCATGAGGACCGTGCGCACGGCCTCAATATCGCCCGGCTCGCGCAGCTCCAGCAGCACCGCGCTCGCCTCCCCGGAAATATACGCGTTGTAACTTCCCTGCACGGTTTCGGCTAACTGCGTGGCATCGGGAGCTTCGACGACGGCGCCCGGCGCATCCGCCAAATCCCAAAAGTTCACGCCCACCACGCCACTGCCCTGGCACATGAGTCCCACGGCGCGGGCCGCACTCTCGCAGGGAAGCACCACCCAGGACCGCGCGAGATAGGGCACGGTGAGGGCCCTCGCCCCCGGAACATTCGCGGGAATCGCCCGGGCCGCGGCCTCGGCCTGCTCCGGGCTGAGGTTGGCGAGCACCGCGGTGGTGCTCGGCATCTTTTCCGCCACGGTCGGCACCTGCGCGCCCAGGAAATCCACCTCGGAAACCGTGGTAATAAAGAAGGTACCGGCGAAAAGCGCGAGGATCACCCCGGAAACCGAACGGGCGATCCGCCCCGAATGCGCCCGCACGTATTTTTGGCCGATAATCATGGGCGCCCGCCGTGCCCAGCGTGCACTCAGGCCGGCCAGCGCGTAAATCAGCCAGCGTGCCGCCACCACCAGGCCGAGCATCATGATGACCAGCGCAATCAGGAAGAGATTTTGTTCGGTGCCGGTGGCGTTATCCGGCTCGCTGGTGAGATACAGGTAGCCAAAGATCGTGCAGGCCAGCGCGATACCGGCAAAACTGAGCGGAGAGGGGCGGGTGAGAGTGCGGCGGCGTCGTACCATCCCCAGGGGCGTGGCCTCAATGCGCCGCAGCCCCCACAGATTCGCTCCCACCACCATCGCAATAATCGCGAGCGCGGCGAGCGCGTAGGCTAGCGGCGTGACCGCGAGGGACTCGGCCCAATAGCGCCCGCGCGCCAGCGGAATCTCCGCAAGAAGTGGCCGCGCCACCGCGAAAAGCGCCGCACCCAGCGCGTACCCGGCCGCCGCTCCCACCAGGGCCTCGAGGATAAGAATGCCGCGCACCTGCCGCGTGGTTGCACCCACCAGGCGCAAGGTGGCGTAGCGCTGTTCACGCTGGGCACTGCCAAGCGCCGCCGAAATCGAGATAAGGGAAAGCACCGGGAAAAGCAGCACCACCAGGCCGATGAGAAGCAGAATGAAATTCGGGTCGCTTCCGCTGGCGCCGGCCGGCTCGAAGGACGCGAGGCTGCGAGCATCGGCCACCTCGCTCAAATCCGCCCCCACCACGGCGAGGAGGTCGTCCGGGCCGTTGGTCAGCTCCCGGGGCAGCGTGCCCCGATCCACGCGCCCGAAGCGGTTGGCAACCGCGGGATTCGCGCTGGTTTCCAGCAGGGTGCGGGTACCGCGCGAGAGCAGATATTCCCCGCGGCCCGGCCAGGTGATGCCGTGCAGCTGCGCCGGATTGCCTACCCCGGCCGCGTCCACATACAAGACCTCGACCTGCGCCCCACCGATCATCGCGAGGTCATCAATACCGGGGCGATACATTTTTATATGCGACGACGCCGCAGCTGCGGGTAAATCCGAAACATAGGGTGCATCGTGAACAGCTGCCTCCCAGGATTCGGCGGTGCGATCAAAAGTCGCGTGGGTGAAAGCTGCGAAGGCGAGCAGGAGGACGGTTCCGAAGGCAACCGCGCCGGTAATGAGGGCGAGGCGCACCTTGGTTCGAGTGAGGGATTGGCGTACCACGATCCAGGCCACGCGCATCGGTTACGCCTCCAGGATTCCGTCGCGGACGATGATCTCGCGGTCCGCGTAGGCGGCGATGGTCGGTTCGTGGGTGACGAGGACGACGGTCATGGCGTGTTCACGGGCCAGGTGCACCAGTCCGCTCATGACGTATTCGGAGTTGAGGGAATCGAGAGAGCCGGTGGGCTCGTCAGCGAAAAGGATGCTGGGGTGGGGGCAGAGCGCACGGGCAATGGCGATGCGCTGGGCTTCCCCGCCGGACATTTCACCTGGCAGGGCCTTTGCGTGGTCCGCCAGGCCGACGCGTTCGAGCCAGCGGTAGGCGGTGGCGTAGGCGGTGCGTTTCTTGGTGCCACCCAGGAGGAGCGGCACCGCGATATTATCCAGGGCGGTGAGCTCGGGGACGAGCTGGCTGAATTGGAAAACGAAGCCGAAATCTTCGCGGCGCAACCGGGTGCGGTCATTATCGGAAAGCGTGGTGAGTTCGCGAGGCTGGACCTCAGCATCCGCCGGGGCTGAGCCGAAGTAGGTAACCGTGCCGCTATCGGGAAGCTCAATACCGGCCAGAGCGTGGAGGAGGGTGGATTTGCCCGAGCCAGAAGGGCCCATAATGGCCAGGATTTCCCCGCGGCGAATATCCACACTGACACCGCGCAAGGCCGTGGTTTTTCCGTAGCTTTTCACGAGGTCTCGCGCGGAAAGAATGGTATCGCTCGCGCTTGGTGCGCCCGTAGCGGTGACAGTCATGGCGGTAGTGCTCATAGCTCCTCCTTGAGCTGGTCGAGGCGCGAGGAGGTCACCTGGATCCACCGCAGATCAGCCTCGATGTGGAAAATCGCGCTGTCGAGAAGGAGTTTTTCAGCCAGCGCAGCGTTCTGTTTGCGGGTGGTGAGTTCGCGCATACGCTGTTGGTGGGTGGCGCGCTGCGCTTTGAGGTAGTTGGTCGCATCGCCGGTCACGAGAAGCGAGAGAATCGTTTTAAAATAGAGGTCCTCTTGAAGTGCGAGTGCCGGGACTTCCGGGGTGGTCAGCCATTCGCGCAGGGCGTGCTCCCCGGTGGTAGTGAGAGCATAGCGGGTGCGGCTCGGGCCACCCGAACTTTCGTGATCATCCACCTGCTCCACTTTGGCATCGCGGGCCAGCCGCGCGAGGGTGGCGTAGACCTGGCCGGCCAAAATCGGCTTATCCCCTGCGAAGTAGCGGTCGTAGAGTTTTTTCAACTCGTAGCCGTAATTCGGTTCACGGGTAAGCAAACCGAGGAATGCGTACTGAACTTCCATTCCGATACCAACTATTCACTCAGTAACTAGTTCCACTAGTCACCGAGTGTATAGCCGCCGGTGCGAGGGCGCAAGAGGTGCGAGGGCGCAAGGGAGAGTTGGAGCGAAAGCAGGTGCGCCGGGCGGGTTGCGGTGATCGCCAAACGGGCACACGGCGCAGCAGGCGCGGCGTCGTCGCTATTACCGCAGCTCAACGAGTTGAAAGCCACAAACGGTTTTCCTCATTCAGTTTGCGTCTCGCGCAATTTGCCATTACCCTTTCGACCATGGCTTACAACACCGCTGCATTCGTATCCGCCTCCACGGCTATGGGTACCTGCATGTGTATGTGCATGCGAATGTGCATGTCCCGCTAAATTCAGCTAGCGCATTCTTATCACCGCATCGCCCGTAGTGGGCACAATTCCCTTATTTTTCGGATAGCAGTATCCGTCATTTCACGCACCCAAAACACCCAAAAATGGATTAACTATGCCTAAAAACCTATCTTTTGCCACCCGAGTTGTTAACGATTACTCCGCATCGCGCCCGGATGACCAGTACCGCGCGGTCATCCCGCCTATTTATTTGGCCTCCACCTTCGAGCAACCCACCGATGGTTCAGCGGGGCCGTACGGATATCAACGCAGCTCCAACCCGACCCGCGGCTCTGTGGAATCCGCGGTTGCGTACGTGGAAGGCGCCGAGCACGCGCTGGCTTTTGCCACCGGGATGGCTGCTACCGCGACGGTCTTTTCCTCTCTCACAACAGGAGATCGGGTTTTACTTACCTCATCGGTTTACGGAGGCACTTTCCTACTGGTGGACGAATTTTTCGCTCGCCGCGGCATAACCGCCGAATTCGTCGATGATTTCAACGAGTTGACGGAGATTCCCGAGGATACCGCGATGGTATTTCTGGAATCGCCCACCAATCCCACGCTGCGGGTGACCGATATTTCTCATGTCGCGTCGTTAGCTAAAAAAGTTAATGCCAAGGTTGTTGTTGATAACACCTTCTCTACCGCATACCTGCAAAAGCCCTTGGATCTGGGCGCAGATGCCGTTGTTTACTCGGGAACGAAATATTTTGGCGGGCATTCGGACGTTTTAGCGGGATTCATATTAACGAACGACGACGCCTGGTACGCCAGCCTGAAAATCGCCTCCAAAGCGCTAGGCAATCCCCTCTCCCCCTTCGATTCTTATTCGATTCTGCGCGGGTTGAAAACGCTTGTTATCAGGCTCGACCGGCAGCAAGAAAACGCCGCAATCCTGCGGGACTACCTCGAACATCACCCAGCAGTTTCGCGGGTATTGGCTCCCGGCTGGTATTCCGCGAAAGAAAAGGAAATTCACGCGCGGCAATCGAAGGGCGACGGCGCGCTCTTCGCCTTCGAGCTCGCTGAAGGTATCGACTTCCATGCCTTCGCGAAGAATCTGAAGCTTATGCGCTTCGCGGTTTCCCTGGGCTCCGTGGAAACTCTCATCTGCCACCCGGCAAGCATGATCCACGAGAATCTGAGCTCGGAAGAACGCGAAAAGGCAGGTATCTCTGATCGCCTGCTGCGCTTATCCGTTGGCATCGAGGACGTTCACGATCTCAAGGCCGACCTAGAAAACGCCCTATCACATATCAACTAAGGAAACTATCAATTACCCGAACTATTGATTACTCCACCCTTCTGTAAGGGAACCATAATCACCCCAACCATCAAGTAAGGGAACCACAATGAAGAAAATATTTAAGGTGCTGGCTGCCGGCCTTGCCGCTGTGACCGTCTTGAGCGGTTGCGGAGCCGAAAAAGATTCGCTCGCCCAGATCAAAGAAACTGGAAAAATCAAAGTAGGTATCGAAGGCACGTTCGTGCCTTACGGCTACCATGATAAGACAGGCAAGCTGGTGGGCTTTGAAGTGGAGATCGCCAAGCTCATAGCCCAAGACCTTGGCGTTGAACCCGAATTCGTTGAGACAAAATGGGATTCCCTCATCGCCGGCCTTGACACCGGTAAGTATGACATCGTCATCAATAACATTAACCCGACCGAAGAACGCCGGAAGAAATATGATTTCACCGCACCCTACGCTATTTCTCGTTCCGAGATTCTGGTGAAAAAGGGCGCCGGCATTACCAAACTAGAAGACCTGAAAGGCAAGAAGTGCGCCCAGACGCCGTCTTCTGACTACGGCCAAACTGCCGCCGCAGCTGGCGCCGAGATCGTTCCCACCCAAGGTTTTTCGGAATCAACCCAGCTGGTCATTAACGGCCAGGCAGACTGCACAGTTAACGACGTTGTGACGGTTTCTGACTTCCTGAAGAAGACCACCGCTACCAATCTGGACGGCATCAAAGTTCCCGGCGGCGATCCGGTACAGATTTCGGTCATGCTGGCCAAGGGCGCTGATCCCCTCAAGGAAAAGCTGAACGAATCTATTGCGAAGGGCCTCAGCAATGGCTCCTACGCACAGATTTTCGAGAAGTACATCGGCGAAGATATTTCGCCTAACTAAGCCCACATAAAGGTACGTCATGAATACAATCACGCTATGGCTCGAGTCTTTTCCGCAACTCTTAGCGGCCACGTTAAAAGTTACGATTCCGCTTTCCCTCATTTCTTTCGCGATAGCGCTCGTGCTGGGCATCGTTACCGCCCAGCTGCGGCTATCTAAGAGCCGGATAGCTCGGGCCATAGCGTGGTTCTACGTGTGGATTTTCCGCGGCACCCCGCTTCTCGTACAGCTATTTATTGTCTTTTTCGGGCTGCCCAAGGTAGGCATCACGCTATCGGCCTGGCTGGCCGCGATCATCACCTTCTCGCTCAACACCGGCGCGTATATCTCCGAGGGAATCCGCGGAGCACAGCTCTCCATCCCGTCCGGCCAATGGGAGGCCGCCGCCACTTTGCGGCTGACACATTGGCAAACACTGCGGCACATCATTGGCCCGCAGATCTGGCGAATCGCACTGCCCTCTATCAGCAACGAATTCGTGAACCTGGTGAAATCAACCTCGTTAGCCTCCGTCATCACTATTTCCGACGTTTTCCAGATCGGCCAGCAGATCACCGCGCGCGTCTATGAACCCTTGATACTTTACGTTGAAGTCGCGGCGATTTACCTCGCAATCTGCACGCTGCTGTCATGGCTGCAGGCATACCTGGAAAAGACAACCTCTAAGTACGTGGTGAAAAATGATTGAGATAAAAGACCTAACTAAAACCTTCGGCAGTGATACCCACGCCTTAGCAGGCGTGACCGCGAGCTTTTCACCCGGCAAGACCACCGTGATCGTGGGCCCATCCGGCTCCGGTAAATCCACGCTGCTACGCACTCTGAACCTGCTGGAGGTCCCAAATTCCGGGCACATCAGGGTTGAGGATTTCTCACTGACCTTCCCCACCCAGGTAACACGCGCAGATAAGGAAAAAATTCGTTCGCACTCTGCCATGGTCTTCCAGGGTTTTCATCTATTCCCGCACCTGACTGTCCGCGAGAACGTTGAACTCGCCCCGCGGCTGCACGGAAAAGACCAGAAAGCCGCGCGCGCTGACGGCGAGTTATTACTTGAGCGGGTTGGCCTCAGCGCGAAAACAGATGCTTATCCTGCCGAGCTTTCTGGCGGCCAGGCCCAGCGGGCAGCAATCGCCCGAGCGCTAGCGATGCGCCCGAAGTATCTTCTATGCGATGAGCCTACCTCCGCGCTGGACCCGGAGCTCGCCGCCGAGGTTTCCAAGGTTCTATCTGAACTGGCCAGCCAGGGGCAGGGCCTCATCGTGGTGAGCCACGATATGAATTTCACCAGACGCGTGGCAGACCAGGTGGTTTTCTTGGACGCGGGCCACATCCAGTACGAGGGCGCCCCGGAAGATTTCTTCACCTCGAAGAACGAGCGCATCGTGAAATTCCTATCGGTGTACGACCCGTCAGAGAATTTGTAGGAGCACGGCGCGCGACTTGCGGCACCGGGCGGGTTGCGGTGATAGCCAAGCGGGCACGCGGCGCGGCAGGCGCGGCGTCGTCGTACTACTATGGCGCGCACCCGCGCGCGTCCCTAGGCGTTATCCGCTTCCCATTCACCAAACGTGCGGCCGTCATCCGCGAGCCATTCGCGCCGGCCGTTCGAGGAGCGCCCCAGGATCACCGAGGCCGCGGTGGAAGGCGAGCCGAAAGCAATATCGCGGGTGAGAACCGCGGTGCCGTCGGAAAGTTTTATGGAACCATCGTCGACGAGCTTGTGATGCAGCGCGGCGTAGTTGGTGTAGGAACGCAGCGTCGATTCGGAGGCGCCGCGCAAGTGCCATTCGGCGACGACGCGCGAACCTTTGAGAACGAAATATTCGCCATCCACCAGCTGCATCGTGGCATCCACCCCTTTATTGGCCTGGCGGAGGTGGAATAGCGCGGACGTGGACGCGGGCGTTTCGGGAGCGGGAGCAGCGGGAATCGTGGAACGCGAACGCAGCACATTCACGCCGAGAATCGGGAGAATGACCTTGACGTTATCCAGGAATGATTCCGCCGAGGCCTGCTGCCCCTCCGAAAGCTTGCGCAGCCGCGGGACCTGCTTGTTATCGGGCATGGAGCAGCGCTCGGCGGCCTGCGCGATATCCACGAGGCGCGACTCGAGGTAGCCCCAATGCCCTTCGTTGAAAGATTTTTGCATGCTGCCGATAATGACGACCCGGTTCCACTGCGGTTTGCGCTGGTCGTGGGTGCGCAGGCGCTCGCTGAAATTTTCAGTTTTGCCGATGTAGCACCAAGTGTTGTCGATGGCGTCCGGATCCGTGCCGAGGAGGAGGTAGACGCCGTTGCCGTGGGCGTCCTCGCGGCGCAGCAGTTCCGATAACTGGTCGCGGCGTGCGGATACGACGACGCCCGTCCAGTCGGCGATGCTTGCCGTCATGATCCCGCCGGGCGTGCCATCCACCAAGAACAGCTCAATCGCTTTGCCGCGTGCCATGCCACCAGTGCCTTTCCGGGGTTCCATCTGGGGATTTCCTAGACGTAACTGCGTTCGGCGCCTAGGTTCCCCCGATGTGCCAATGCTCCTCTCAGATTCTATGTGAAAGTGCAGCAGCCGCGACTGGGCACGACTATCGCCACGCAATTAGTCACGCAACTAATAACGCAGCCTTCGCAAGCTTATGCTTCCCGCGCTGATGAGGACGCCAGCGAGAACCGCAAGGGGCAGGGTAACTGCACCGGTATGGGCCAAGCTCGTGCTGGGGCCACTGGTGTTGCGCGGGTGATTCCGGGTGGGCGAGGCCGTTGGGTCTGTTGAGTCTGTTGGGGTAGCACTCGGGGCTGTAGCCGTTGGCGAATCGGTTGGTGTCGCGGTTACCGGAACGGTCGGCGTAACAGTTGGTATTGCGCTTGGACGCTCGGACGGTGTTACCGTCGGCGCGGAGGTCTGCGTCGGCGGGGCAGGTGTGACCGTCGGGCAGCTCGGGGTAGGAGTTGGCACAGGCTTGCGCGGTGTTGGTTCTACCGTCGGCCGTGGTTCCGGGGACTCCGTTTCATTCGGATCAGGTGTTTCCGTCTTGTCTGGATCAGGCGTTTCACCACCCGCGGGTGTAAAACTACCTGGCGACGGCGGCACTTCCGGAGCTGGCAATGTCGGCGTAAGACTCGGTGAGGGAATTAGTAGAGGCGGGGGCGCAGTGCCCACACCCGGCGTTGGGACCGGATCGGGAGTGGGTTCCTCTTCTTCATCATCCTTGGGTTCGGAAGGCTCGGGTTTGTCAACAGGTTCCGGAGGGCACATTTCATTGGCACTCAGCACCTTCGAGGCGATCACGTCTTCCGTATCTTGAGTCCGCGCAACTAACGATACTTTAGTTCCCGCAGTCAAGTTATCGGCTAGGAGGTTGGTGTCGAGATCCTCAAAGGTTGTCGATTCGCCGAAGTAGTTATCGTCAATTTTGAGCCGGTACGTAGGGACACGGTTTTCTACGGTTGGAGCGGTAAGTCCAATCTGTCGCCATTCGCCCCAGCGCGTCTCGCGCGCGAAGTACGTTATCGTGACCGGCTGGGCAGCTTCGGCATCGCTCGTTAGGTCAAGTTCACCGTCACAATTAAAGTAATGTGGTATGCCCAGAGAAACTTTGGGATTGCCCTCCTCATCTCTGACGGCTGGTTTCGGGGACCACTGACAGTTATAGGTGTCGTTGACGCGCAACTTCAGAAAGGGTGCCACGAAGCTAGGCTTGCCATGCTCACCCGCAAGAGTGACCTTAACGGAGAGCTTGAGACGGTACTTCCTATTCGTTTCCGCAACACTAAGCCTGGTTGCACCATTATCGCAATGCGACGCGATACTGAATTGCGCAGTTTTATCAATGAACCCCGTGCCATTTTCCAGCTGTTCATCAATCCCCACGCCGAGGGCCGCTGGAGTGGACACACTCAAAGAGAGGAAGGCGACGGCAACTCCCGCGAGTGATCGGAGCCAGGCATTCGTCATTCATTCACCCCAATTCCAGGACAAATAATGGTTCATTCATATCTCCGGTATTGTTCCGCGCCTCGCAGTGGGTGGCAGTATGGAACTCGTGAGACTTCCACACATCCGACGAGCAGTGACGACACGGACATAACACCTAAATCGTTTTACATGTTAACACGCAAACATACTTAGTTTTGGGACTAAATATAGTGATGTAAGGGCGATATATTTCCAATATGTTTATATTTGAGTCGTACCCAATCTCTTGACTATTCGGCACGTCACTATAGCATTGCAATTGGCTTAGAACGCTCTCCCACCTGGGCAAACGCACCCATTCGCCAACACTCCTAGCAAGCCCCGCGATTCGCTGCCACATAGTAAAAAGCGGCAAATATTTCGATGTGACGAATTTACCACCGGCGATGAGAACCCAAGAATAATGCGGCCTAATGAAACTGAATGAAAACTGTAGGCATGGTCGGAAGCGTCAGTAAGGAGTCTGATAGGCACCTTGGAGTGCACACCATGTGGCAGCTTCCAGAGGCTATCTAAGCGGCATAAGTGACGTATGCGGCGGTCCAACTTGCACAACAGAAATGGGCCAACTTGCACAATAAAAACGGTCCAACTTGCACAACGGACGTGTTAACATGTGATAACGATAGTGAAAGGAGGGTATCCACATGGGCGATTCTTCAACCCTTCCAGCCTATTTACCTCGGGTAGCCGACAGCCTGCTGGCGCGAAAACTCAAAGTAGCTGGAGCTGTACATATTCAAGGCCCGAAGTGGTGCGGCAAAACGGCTACCGCACAACAGGCAGCAGCGAGCGCTATCTACTTGCAAGATCCGGATCGTTCCGCTGATTACCTTCAGCTCGCTTTCTCAAAACCCTCTCTCCTTCTGGAAGGTGAACGCCCGCGCCTGATTGATGAATGGCAGATGGCTCCGCAGCTCTGGGATGCGGTGCGCTACGCCATCGATAGGGAGCATGGCCGCGGCAGATTTATTTTGACGGGTTCGTCGACGCCGCGCCAATCTGAGATGCCAAGCCACTCGGGCGTTGGCAGATTCGCGCGGATCACTATGCGCACCATGTCCCTGTGGGAAACTCAGGAATCAAGTGGCGCAGTTTCCCTTACCGAGCTTTTTGATGGCCAGCACGATATTGGTGCTTTAGTCAATTTCGATATTGAGCGAATTGCTTTCGCAATTTGCCGGGGTGGTTGGCCCGAAGCCGTCACCGAAAAAGATGAGGGCACCGCCCTCGATATGGCGAAGGAGTATATCCAGCTTCTCTTGGATACCGATATTGCGCAGATCGACGGAATTAACAGAAACCGCACCTGGGCGCAGGCAATTTTGCGTTCCTACGCCCGTAATATTTCTTCTCAGGCGACGCTTGCTACCATCGCGCAGGATATGCAGGGAGAACCGCCCGCGCGCAATACCGTTTCTGATTATGTGGATGCTTTGAACAGAGCCTTTGTATTCGAAGATTTGCCCGCATGGAATCCGCGCCTGCGCTCGAAAACGGCAGTCCGCACCAGTCCTACGCGCCATTTCTGCGATCCATCGTTGGCCGCCGTTATGCTCAACGCCACCCCGAAGCGACTTTTGAACGATTGGGAAACTTTCGGGCTTCTTTTTGAATCGCTGTGCGTGCATGATCTGCGGGTTTATGTTGATGCCTTGGGCGGCCAGGTCTACCACTATCGCGATAAAACAGGTTTAGAAGCCGATGCCGTCCTGGTCTTAGATGATGGGCGCTGGGCCTTGGTCGAAGTGAAATTGGGAGAACAATCAATCGACCAAGCCGCTGACCATCTCAAGAAGCTCGCACAACGGATCAATACCTCCCACGAGGGTGAACCCGCATTCTTGCTTGTGGCCACCGGCACTCAAGTGGCTTATCAACGTGACGACGGCGTGCTGGTCGCGCCCTCGGCGGCGCTCAAGCCCTAATTGGAACTTGCCCTCGCTCAGCGTTGAGACACAGCGGTAGAGTTCGCAACGATACGGAGGTGAGATGTGAACGAGCGTAACTGCGGGCATCGGTCGTCATCCCCACCGAGAATCACGCCCCTCGTCAAGTGTTTAGCGCTCATAGGTTGTTCTCAGCTCGTTGCCGTCGGGTTGTTTTACTGCGTAGCGGAAACGAATGCGGCTACTGCTTCTTTTGCATCAGTGTTGGAAATGAGCTTCCTGACGATATTGGCCAGCTTCTTCCTCAGGAACGGTGTCATCACTGCTCTGGTAGTAGCTTGCATGTTACTCATGCTCATATCTCTCGCCCTCATTGGAGTACTTGTGCGTAAGCCCGGAATGTCCCTCTTCGCTACGCTGTCCAGCATCACTCTAGGCTTGTTGCTATATTTCCCAACCGCAGGTGGCGCACTGTTTCCACACGCACTTGAGATGTCGCCAATATCTTTTGGGCTACTTCTGCTTTTCGGGGTTCCTCTCGCAGTGGTCATCTGCGGGCGGCTGATTCATAAACAATGCTCACACACAAACCATTAGACATTCTCTCGGCGCCGGCTCGGGAGTAGGAGTTGATTGCTAGGCTACGTCCCTTCTGCACAGAAGAGAGATACCCACAGACGCACAAACCAGCAGCCAGCAAATTATGAAAATGAAAGCGACTAAGCCTGAATGCAGCGTGTTAACCCCGGGCGAAGATAGGAGGCTAAGCAATTCAGTTCTGTCCAACGCTGCCGGAAGTGAACCAATATTCCCAGTCAAGGTAAACCCGTGCAAGACTTTGAAGAAGCCAGAAGAGCCGGACAACATTCCAATGCCAAGCGTTTCAATGCCGAAGGTCCAGCCAAGGCCGAGCATCACAGCACCCAATATCGACCTGGTCAGATACCCGAATAGAGACCCCAAGACTGCATATGAGAAGAGCCCGAGAGCCGTGGCGCCAAGACCCAACATCGTTCCGCCGAAATCAAAGTCGAACCCCGCACCTTGAATAGCGGTGAAAATAGTGGAGCAAATAGCCGCTGCAATAAAAGAACACAAGGCCATAATCAAGGAGACGACCGCCATGGTGACCAATCGGCTGACTCCAAGCCACCAGCGTTTGGGGATTCTTACCAAAAGGACACCCAAGGTCCTTGACTCGTAGTCACTGCAGACCAGGATGGCTCCCACTGTGACGCCAACCGGGATGGCATAAAGAGGGACAGAAGCTGTAACGTATTCACCCAGCACCGACAACTCGAGGCCTGCCCGTAGAGCTTCAGCAGCTTCGGGCCCGATTGCATCGGTCGCAGTGTGGTAGACGATGTACGGAATTACATAAGCAAAAATCACGATCTGGAGAACCCAGATGAGCACAGCTATCCGAATCGCCGGCCTAAGGGTCGCCGCTTTCACATCTGTGCGAACGATCTGCCATAAATCTGTTGACGAGCTTTTCTGGACACTAACAGTACTCATTTCACTGCTCTTTCTGAGTCATCGACAGATAGGCGGCCTCTAGGGAGTCTCGTCTTTTGACGGACCTGACCTCGATATCCTCCTTGACTAGGACCTTGACCAGATCGGATGCATTCACATCCTCCGGCAGATAGGCAAGGAGGCTTGACCCCTCGGCCTTGACCTTGACGCCCATGGCCTCCAATAGCCGTGCAGCCTTAGCTGGGTCTCCCACTTGCAGCTCTAATGGAGCCTTACCGTTGAACTGTTGACGAAGCTGCTCTGGTGTACCGTTAGCCACAAGTTTGCCAGATTCCAGGACGGTGACAGTGTCGCAAACTTGCTCAATTTCTCCTAGCAGATGGCTGGAAAGCAAGATTGTGGTTCCGGACTCCCGAAGGGCCCTCATCAAATCTCTCGTTTCCGCAATCGCCTGCGGGTCCAGGCCATTGACCGGCTCATCAAGAATTAGCAACTCGGGCTTGCCTAGAAGGGCAATGGCTATTCCGAGGCGCTGCTTCATGCCGAGAGAGTATCCTGAGGCCTTATCTTCAGCTCGATTGGCCAATCCAACAAGATCGAGGATACGCTCACATTCAGCAGTGTCCACACCGAAATATCCGGCGAATAGGGCCAAATTTTGCCTTCCACTAAGGTGCTTATAGAAGGCAGGCATTTCAATCAACCCACCCACCTTGTGGGCCATCTGCCCGGCAGGCCGTCCGAATACATTAACGGTGCCGGATGTGGGTCGAATCAGATTAAATAGGCACTTCATCAACGTAGTTTTACCGGCCCCATTCCTACCCACTAGCCCATGAATGGCACCCTTTTCTACAGAGAAATTGAGGCCATCAAGCGCCACCATTCCTGTCCGGTAGGTCTTACTCAGACCATGACAGTCAACAACCTTTTCCATTGGCTCTCCTATAGCTTCGAACCAGTTTGTCTTCAGGAGCGGTACCGAAATCACTGTACTTATCAGCTAGCAGGTAACCAGTTTTTTCCACTTGCGAATCTTGGTTCGGAAGGTGGTAAACGGGGCGACCGTGTTGATATGCACCCACTTCCACACCGGCCACGCCGATGGCGTGGAAGATGCCCACGCCCGCTGCCCAGACTCAAACAACTCCGCTTCAGTCAGGCCACCCACCATCTTGACCACTTCACCAAGCAAGTTCCCGAACTGGTCAATCAACTCTTCAGCAGGTTCTTGTTCCCAACGCTGGTAGAACGACTCATACAAGCCACCCAGCTGGTTCCACTTAAAACCAGGGGCCGGAGTCACCACATCTTTGCCCGCTTGCTCGTCACGTTCCCAGCTGAGCAATAGTTCTATCCAGCCCACCTGGTAGGCGATCATCTGCCGGGGCGTGCGATCAACACCATCAACCAGCCGATCCCAGCCATCATCGGGCACGTCTGCGAACTCGCCGAGAAATAGACTGCCGCGTTTAGCGATCTCTACCTGCAGCTCAGTGCCAGATTCATATGATCTCACCGCACACCTCCTTGCGAAGCAGCGTTAGTTTCATGCTCCGCTAGAGCATTAAACCATGAACCTATGCCCGATTACGAGAAATACGACACCCGCTAACGCGGACTTATTAAATCCGACGTGGAAGTTGGAGCCACCTGAGAGAATCGAACTCTCGACCTATTCATTACAGGTTCCATGCCTTTGCCGGGGCGCTTGAAAACAGCTCAGCACTACGCTTAGTTTTTTTACTCTTCTGCTGGCAAGTCCGGCAACTACGGCGAGTGTCCCCATGCCGGCATTGCCAGCAAGTCCGGGAATTTTGCATCGACACATAGCACGATCAAATACGAGCTTCGTTACATCATCGATAATTCAATACAGCCTTACCGGGGCAGTTACAAATATCCTCATGGAAAAAGACAATCCACGTAACGAACACGTCCTCGATCAGTGGCGTCTGGCGATGGCCGCCCAGTCACTTTCCCAAACAACGATTACTGAGAGAATCCGGGTCGTCGGTGCGCTAAGCAGAGACACCTCTGTAACTGCGCTTGAGATGAAATCCGAGGACATCGTCTCCTGGCTAGCCCAGCGCCCGAGCGCTTCCACTAAGTGGAGCTACTACACCCATTTGAATGCCTTCTATCGCTGGGCATTACGAATGGCTCTCATCAATAAGAATCCCCTTGACGTAATCCCTGCGCCCAAAAAACCGAAGAGCGCACCCCGCCCCATCCCGACCGAACTGATAACCACAGTACTCTCCTCAAACCTCCATATCCGCACGCGCGCGATGATCGTTCTCGCCTATTACGAGGGTCTCAGAACGCATGAAATCGCTAAAATCCGCGGAGCTGACTACGACCCACTAACCACCCAACTAACCATCCTCGGAAAAGGAGGAAAAATGGCTTTCATAGCCGCGCACCCCAAAGTGCAGGAAATTGCAAAACAAATGCCTCAACACGGCTTCTGGTTCCCCGCATACGTGAAAGCCGGGCACATAAGCCCTAAATCGGTAGGATACACGATAAAAACGACGTTCAAGCGCCACGGAATCACGATGACGGCTCACCAGTTACGGCATTCCTTCGGAACCGATCTCGTTGCCAAAGGCGTTAATCTTCGGGTAGTTCAAACACTCATGCGCCACGAGAGTATCCAATCCACAGCCATCTACACCCAGGTAACAAACGCTCAGCAACAACTTGCAATCGAAAACCTATAGAAGGAAATCTCCATGATTATCGCTATCTGCAACCAGAAAGGCGGCGTTGGTAAAACGACGATTGCCACGAATCTCGCACACCGCATCGCCCGCACCTCCAGTGCTCATGTGTTGCTGGTGGATGCTGACCCGCAAGGCTCGGCAACTACGACGCTCGGCGTCGAAGTAGACGCCGATACCTTGACCGTCAATGATGTGCTTGCGGCGGTGTCCGCCGGAGCGCCACCCGAAACAGCCCGCCAAGCAATACTGGAAGTGCCTGGCTGGGGTATTGATCTACTCCCCGCCGATAGAGCGTTGTGGGATCGGGAAAACGACACCACGCTCGGCCGGGAATACAGGATCAAAACCATCCTCGCTCCCCTGCATGATGCTTACGAAACTATCGTGGTGGACTGTCCGCCATCCTTGGGGATGCTCACCACCGGCGCTCTCGTCGCCGCCGATGTGGCGTTGATCGTCACCACGGCACGGGAAACCGCCTGCGATGGCGTCGCGGAAATGATCACAACCATCGCCACTATTAAATCTCTATATAACCCGGCTCTTGAGCTTGCGGGAATCCTCGTGAACTCCTACCAGCAAGGGCGCTTGGACACGAAGCGGTGGCTGACCGAGCTAGAAGCCACTTATGGCGACTACCTGCTCGCTCGGTATATGCCGATGAGGGAAGCATTCCCCCACACCGCAACCAACCACACCCCCATCAATAACGGTGACCCGCTGATTGAGGAAGCATTCAAGACGCTACAAGCCGCCCTTGCCGGCAACGCCGCACCAGCCGTACCTGCCGCGCCTGCCGGCACTCGGGCACCCGCCGTACTTGCCAGCAGTGCCGCACCCGCCAGCACCGCCAGCCATACCAGCACGGCGGCCCTGGGGGCTTGCTCATGAAACCCGTCCTCGACCTCACCTGCGGTGCCAGGATGATGTGGGTAAACAAGCACGACGAGCGCGTCACCTACTGCGACAACACAGCCGAGACCCACACGCTCTGCGACGGCCGCACCCTCACAATCAACCCCGACCAAAGGGAAGACTTCCGCGACCTCTCGTTCCCAGACAACACGTTTTACCTCGTGGTCTTCGACCCACCCCACCTCAACCACCTAGGAGAATCCTCCTGGTTGGCGAAAAAATACGGGAAGCTCGCACCCTCCTGGGAAGACGACATCAGGGCCGGATTCGAGCAAGCCTTCCGAGTCCTACGCCCAGGCGGCGTCCTCATCTTCAAATGGAACGAAACCCAAATCCCACTCTCCCGCATCCTTACCCTCACCCCGGAAAAGCCACTCTTCGGCCACACCGGAACAAGCAGCAAAACCCACTGGATCACTTTCCTCAAAACACCGACCAGTAAAGGAACCCAGCAATGAAAATGACGAAAAAAGACGCACTGCGTTACCTCTCCGACCCAACCGACACTATCTATCGCAAGCTCCTGAGAAACGGGGCCGTGGAAGCCTGGAACGGAACATCAATAAACGCCAGCCTCGCCGAATGCCGTCTCTCCTCAGACGACTGGAAGAAAGCCGGCAACCACGTCATCAAAAACGGCACCGATAAAGACCTCGTGGATCTCTTCTTCCTGCTTGCCGAAGCCCAAGGCATACTCGCGCGGGTCGTCAAACACTTAGACAAGATCAAAGCCGCATACGAAACCACCATGGAAACGGAATAACAATGAAAAAGCCAGACACACACGCGTTGCGCACACTCAAGAAAGCACCCATCACCAACCCCGTCGTCGCTGCCAGCACCGAGACACCCGCCGTACCAGCCGGCAACGCCGGCACGCCCGCACCTGCCGCACCCGCCAGCAATGCCGGTGCGCCTAGCAAACGCGGGGTAGAGAAAGTGAAAATCACCCTCCGCCTACCCCGCGAAACCGCAGACATCATCCGCGGCGCCTGGCTCGCCGACGTCGCCACAGGCAACAGAATCTCCCTATCCGAATGGGCAACCACCATCATCACCGACCACATCAACACGGACGTGACACCCGTCCCGGCAGGTGCCACACCTAAAGGAATCATCTAACCCACAACCCCAAGATTGGAGACATTCTCATGTATTTCCTCAACCCAACCTCCCAACTGACCACCCAGGATGTGCGTCAAGCGGTACGTAATCTCGTCATCGACACCGGCCTTGCTGAGATCGAGAAGCACGGCATCCCCGATAGTGCCCACGATGTTGAGGACACGACCGGGAAACTCGCACACGACGCCGATGCTGTTTTCGATGCCTGGGTATCCAGCATCATCGAGGCCACCCGCCGACACCTCGCCGACGAAATCACCGAAACTCTCGCGAGCGGAAACCACAAGCGGATGAAGCAAGCCGAACGTTACAGCTCGGAATACAAGGAATGCCTAGCACGGGCAGAAACGGCCCTCGAATGCGATAACCAAGAACTCGCCGACGAAGCACGCTGTGACGCTACACAAGCCTGGGGTAAGCACATGTACCACAAGGCTCAAGCCCTCCTTTGCATCGAGCATTGCTGCCGGATCAGCGACCTCCGGCACTTCACCCCCACACTCGATGACGTGGAAAAAGAAGACAACCCGATCATCGTCGTCACAGACACGGACGGAGACGAATAAATGACCCCCACACCAGAGCAGATTATCGCGGCCACCCGCGAACACTTCGCAAAACAAATGCTTGATCTTCTTTTCCGTATGGGACGGGAATATGACCGGGAAGCCAGCGCTGCTTATGAAAGCCACTCTGAGGCTTGCAGGGAAGCTGAATATGCCCACGAACACGGTCTTTCAGAGCTTGAATATGACGCCTGGGGAAGATCACGCGACGCATACACACACTACGAGCACGCGCGGGGCATGGATCACGCGTGCGGGAAACACCGGATCTATATTCGGGAATTCCTGGACAAGGTTCCTACTCTGGCCGAAATCGGTATCCCAGATGCCCAGCCGGCCGAAGATGCTCCGATGGAGGTGAGTAAGTAATGCGGCCAGAAGAAAACCTTGCCAGCCATGCCGGCAACGAGACACCCGCCGCACCCGCCAGCAATGCCGGCACAGCCGTACCCGCCAGCAACACGGGTATGGATCGTAATGCCGGCTGGAAGCTGCTCGCCAGTTTCATGAACCGCATGAAAGAAAAAGAGCAAAACGGCACCTGGCAAAGCTACCGAGACACTAGCGACGAGGAGGGAGACACCGATGGGTAACAATATTTATCCAGGCAAGAAAACCGCCTACTGCTACACCTGCAAGAAACCCCTGCATTATCTCGGCATCGCCGCACACCGCGCCCTCCATCACCGCGACCGCGGTATCGACTGCACCATCCGCTACACCCACGGCGATGTCTACACCTGGAAATACTCCCAACTCAAAAACCAAAAAGAAAAGGAACTCTCATGAGCATGAGCACCGGCCCCCTGGACGAGGGCACCATCATTTTCAAGAAAATCAGCGAAGACGAAATCGGGATCACCGGCGTCGCCCTCACCCCCGGCAGCCAGGCCGCTGTCACAACAAAAAACGGCGACGTTGTCACTGTTCTGGTTGGTGAGATCATCGACGAACAACAAGGAATCCGCACCGCCACGTTCGAGTGGATTGAGGAAGACCCCACCGAGACCCTTGAGCCGGGCCAAGCGATCTACCGCAAAGACAACCATTTAGGTCAATACATCATTGTTGGACGCGACCTCACAGAGGGTGCTACCGCAACCGTGATCACCAAAAACGGGACACAACATGAGGTAACGGTGGGGGAAATCCAAGCAGATGACGGCACTGTCCAGTCCGCGCTCTACCGTCGTAACTACCCGCCCATCCCGGAAGGGCAAGCTATCTATCGGCACAATCCCGACACCGACGAATACTTCATCGAAGGCCCGAATTTGGAAGAAGGCAAAGACGTCACCGTCATCACCAAAAACGGGAAAACCCACACCGTCACGGTTGATGACGTCATCACGGTCACGGAGGAAGGCACAGTGCTTGCCACCTACATCAAACACAAGCTCACTGACGCCGAATTAACCAAAGGTGGGCGGTGTATCTTCCGGGAAATCGACGGAACCTGGTTCGTCATCGGCCAAAACCTCGCTATCGGGCAAAACGCACGAGTCTCTACCCGCAAAGGCACCCAAACGGTAAAGATCACGGCGATCACTAAGGAAGAAGACGGGATCCAGACCGCCCGATACACGTGGCCGAAAAAGAAGAAAAAATAGGAGCCCCTAACCCAAAACTCCCAGCCCCTAGCGTTGTGTCTAACGTGAGGACTGGGAGTTTTTACGTGGCTGGCAAGGCTGGGCTGGGACATCCTGTTCCGATATGTCCTATGAGTGCGTACAGCGGCGAAGGTTGCTGGTGAACTCGCCTAGGTTTGTTGAGTAATTAGGGAACGCGGCGTGTAGGTACTCGGTGCTTGTGGCGTAGACGAGTACCGTGTCGCGTCGCCCGGAAAACACGTCTTCTTCTTCGTTTTGGTTATACCAATCAATAGCCTGGCTAATATCACTACTGGAAAAAGGCGAAGCGTACAAAACCTGTTCTTCTCGGTCATATTCGAGAAGATACAGGTTAGGGCCAAGAGAGCCGAAAGCCTTCCCGATACTCTGGAAAGTTGCATCTGTTGCGTCTACAAGATCGACGCAAATCTGCTTGGAGCACGGTAACGCTTCGAGCTCGCGTTTGAGCGCTTCCCGACCATTGGGAACATTAGATGCTAACGGGCGGTCTTCCTCGAGAGTGAAAAGGGCCGAGGCCAGCTGGAAAAATCGCCTTATATCTTCGTAGGAAGCGCGCGATCCTGCCAGTTTTTCAGGGCTCTTGTAATCCTGGCCGTATATCGCGCTTGCTGCTTCGACTCCCGTTGCCCACGAGTGCTGGAGTCTCGTCCTGATCTGGATTTCCACTCGAGAAGGTAGTGGTTCACCGGGTACGACGACGATGATGTGACATGAGCGGTAGCCACTATCTTGGGGACAAGCAATATAGTCTTTGATTCCGCGGGATTCTTTCACATCCAAGCGGCGTAGTACTTCGGCTACGGCAAGGTCTACTTGCTCGCAGGTTTCCACGATAAGCCGGCACCCGCCTATGTCGTCCATGGAGCCGAGCTTGAGGTTGGTGTTCTTGCGTGAGAGTTTCTTGAGAATTGAGCTGATTCGCTTCAATCGGAAAGTCACAAGAGAGTGCGGGATGAGCGTGGATATTTGCTGTAGTTCCTCAAAAACAGTACGTGTAGGCTCAATTTGCATAGAACGCCATGCTTGCACGAGGCGGAAGTATTCTTGAATCTCCTCGTCTTCTCCGACGCGAGCAAGGTCTCCACCGTGTGCGACGTACGCCTGCGCTAGGGCTTTTCCGGCTTTGTTAGCTTCACCCCTGGATATAGGCCGCACACTGTCTTGCATGGTAGAATCATAGCAATTACGGATATTGAGGTAAAAGGAGGCGAGATGGCTAAAGTTGAAGATGTAGCAGCGCAGATTCTTGAGCGTTGCGGGCGTATGACCACCATGAAATTGCAAAAGCTTACGTTCTATTGCCAGGCTGCATATCTCGCCGAAACGGGATCTCCTATTTTTGAGGAAGATTTTCGCGCCTGGGTTAACGGCCCGGTTTCTCCGGAGTTATTCAGCAAGCACCGCGGTAAGTTCTTTATTTACCCCGGCGAGCTAACCAGTGAAGCCGGCACACTATCCGCTGACGCACTGACTGTTATTGACGGCGTTTGCGATGAACTCGGTGACTTGACCGCGAATGCTTTGGTCGAAAAGACTCACGGTGAGCAGCCGTGGCTTGATGCGCGTCAAGGTTGTGACCCGCAGTCACACTCCCAGGAGATCATCTCCAAGGAGTCGATCAAGGCTTACTACCGTACACATCCAGTCGTCGAATCCTTGCTGGTTTAGCGGTCATACTCGGTTGAAAGGGCAGCGTTGCGCTGCCCCTTCAACGTTGCGGGGCGCTGCCCCACACCCCGCTGGGGACACCCGTGCCCCCAGACCCCCGCGGGCCGGCCTTGCCCCACAGGGGCAGGCCGATAAAAACACCACCCAATACCACCACGCAACGTCCCAGCCCTAAGAAAACCCGAAGCACGCGGTGACTCCCACACGCCTCACCAGCATGGCATCATGGAAATATGGATATGAACATGTTCGCGGGCCTTAAAGACACCGGCCCAAAAGACGTACACTTTAACTGTCCGGGAATCCTTGCCAAGAAACTGCAAATTCTTGCAGTGGTCAAGGAAACAACCCTGACCGCCCTGATTGTTACTGCCCTGGAAAACTACCTCGAAGAGATAGAAAACCAAGAACAGTAACTGTTGAGGCTGGCTGGTAATGGAAGCAGCCCACCTCACACACTGGGCGACCATATTGGATGCGGCCGTGAGCTGGAGAACGCGCGACTTAGAAGCCCGGCCCTCCAATAATTTTCCCTTTTGTTTTGAGCCGACCCCTTGAGGCACAAAAATGGCGCCACCCCTTGGGTGGCGCCACCCCTATTTAATCCACCCCTTATCCTCAAGGACAGCAATGGACAACAACCCGAAAAACGCTTCCACACCAAAACCAGCGTATGGAGATATGGATATACCGCCACATGGAGGGTATTCTGGGAACCGGAGAGCCAGCAAAAGGCGCAAGGTGACGCCTGCGCCTAGCCAGCTTGCTTTTGACTTAGATGCCCTCATGGGGCTAACAGAAAGGACGAGCGATGTTGATCGACCCGAGGGACGCCGGCCAGCCACTCCAGACACGCGAAGTGTGGAGTCGCTGGGCGCAAAGCAACCCGGACGAATGGGAGGTAGCCCGCAAATTCTTCCTCGAGATGGAAACGTATCTACCCCCGAACTACTACCCGAACGCCGAGGTAGAGACGTGGGAACTCTTCCCACTGGATTGGGACTGGATAGGAGTGGACATGCCCTACGAGTTTCTGACCGATCAGGAGAACTACGAGGAGCTGTACGTCCCGCGGATGAAGGAAACCCTGACCGAGGCACTACTGCGAGTATTCCGGCGCGGCCTGGCGGTGCGGATCGAGGGAACAGCGATGAGCCTGGACGAGTTGATCAAGGAAGACTTCTGGATCGAGTCCTACCAGGTAGCACACCTACCCCTGAAGAAAGTGACGGGCAAGCCGAGGCAGGACGAGCCACCGCTCTTCCATCTGGCCTGGCAGGCAATGGAGGACACGGGCAAGATGCGAGGGGAGATCATCGACATGTTCACCTCAATGCAGACGATGAAATCAACACCGGATCGCAAGTGCCCGGCCTGGGTAGCCCAGTGGCAAGCCCAGAACCCGCCAATCGAATGGGAGAACCCGACAACGCCCTCCGAGATCGAGGGGTGTTGGTAGACCCACCAGTTCCTCATCTACGCACGCGGCCACAAGACACGATCACGGGCGTGCGTGCCCGCGTGTCCGCTAATATTCACGCACTCGAACTAGCCGAGCAGGGCGGGCTAACCGAGCGTGACCTCGAGCAGGTCGCGCTCTTTAGTGGGTGGGGCGGGCTGGCGGAAGTCTTCGACGAAACCAAACCCCAGTGGGCCGCCGTGCGCGAGCGTCTCCACGACATTCTCGGCGAGGAGGGCTATAAGGCTGCGCGGCGCTCTACTGTCAATGCCCACTACACCCACACCAAATATGTCGCGGCGATTTGGGATGCACTCAAAGCTGCCGGCGTTCAAAGCGGTGCGGGACTCGAGCCGGGGTGTGGTATCGGGCATTTCATCGCGCACGCACCCAACAACCTCACCATGACCGGCATCGAGCTTGACAGCACGGCTGCACGCCTGGCCCAGCTCCTCGCTCCCAGCGACACCATCCGAGCTGAAGGCTTCGAGACCACCACGCTACCCCCGGTCTTTGATGTGGCGGTAGGGAACGTGCCGTTCGCTGACCTCGCTTTATTCGACCCGGCCCATAATCCGGGCCGGCACTCGATGCACAACCACTTCATCATCAAATCCCTGGATTTGCTCAAATCTGGCGGCTATGCGGCGCTCATCACCTCCACCTACACCCTGGACGCGAAAAACCCGGCCGCACGCCGCGACATGTATGAGCGCGCAGACCTAGTGGCAGCTATCCGTCTGCCGTCTGGTGCTCACAGTGAGGCTGCCGGAACCAGCGTTGCTAGCGATCTGTTGATCTTCCGCAAACGCACTCCAGGCGAAACTCCGCAAGAGTTCACGTGGGAACACACCCACCCCGTGCGCCTACCCCGTAAAGACGGAAGTACCGCGATATTTGCGCTCAATAACTATTTCCTTGACCACCCCTCGAGTATTCTTGGTGAGCTTGAAGCCGGGAGCGGGATGGGTGGGCGCGACGTGCTCACCGTGCAAGGTAAAAAGACACCCACCGACGTCGCAGGTAGCCTCGCGGCCGCGCTCACCCGCGTATTTACTGATCTTCCCGAGCGTCTTGCATATAGCCCGCAGGTTATTGAGATCGACGCCGAAGCCCTCACCGCCCCGCTCGAGGAGGGCATGGTTGCTGGTTCTTTGCGTCCCACACCTCAAGGCATGGAGCGCCTCGCCGCTAGTGGGGAGTGGGAGAGCGTGCGTCTAGCGAAGAAATACGTTGCCGAGACGCATCGCTTATATGAGCTGTTCACGCTTGTCTCGCGTCTGGTTAGCGCGGAAGAAACCGCGCCGGCCGCAGACCCCGCGCTCGAAGTGCTCCGCACCCAAACCCGCACCGCCTATGAGGCGTATGTAGCCGAGTATGGTGCGCTGAATCGGAATACGAAAAGCATCCGTATCGACAAGAACGGCGAGGAAGTCTTGCGGGTGGCCTACCCGCAAGCCGTCCGAGTCTTGAAGAAAGATCCCCGCCACGCCCTCTTGTTTGCTCTCGAGAAATGGGATGACGAGACAGAACGCGCCACGCCGGCTGATATTCTCACCTCCCGGCAGTTGTATGCGCCCTATACGCCTAAAGGCGCACAAACGACCCGCGAAGCGCTTGCGATGAGTCTGGAGCAAACCGGTGGTATCGACCTTGCCTATATGCACTACCTCCTAGGCTTCCGAGAAGAAGTTATTGGCGGTCAGCTGATCGAGGAGGGCCTAGCATTCCTTGACCCCGAAACCGGCGTTCTTACCCGCGCCCCCGAATACTTGTCCGGGAACGTACGCGAAAAACTCAAGACTGCTCAATCGGCTGCTCAAACCGACCCCCAGTACTCCGTGAACGTGGAGGCGCTTGAGAAAGTCATGCCTGAGCCTATTGACTTCACGGAGATCACCCCGAGCATAGGCGCGAGCTGGATCCCGATCCGGGATTACCAGCAATTCCTGCGCGAAATGCTCGATGACGGCCGCCCGAGCCTCACGCTCACGAAGGACGGCGCATACTCCGTGAACTTGAGCGGCGCCCAGTCCCGTTCCTATGAGCAAGAAACCCGGTGGGGCACTACCGCTATGCGAGCCTCCGACATCTTCGTACGTCTCTTGAATGCGTCGCCGGTCAAGGTTGAACACCCAGACCCCGATAACAAAAACAAAAAGATTGTGGATATGGCGGCCACGGCCGCGGCCGTGGCGAAAGGCAAAGAAATCGAAGACCACTTCAAAGAATGGCTCTTCGCTGACGCCACCCGCACCGAGCGCCTCGTTCAAATCTACAACGAGCGCTTCAACTCGCTAGTGGGCCGCGATTACACCGACATCGGTAGTGGCCTCACCCTACCCGGTCTGTCCTCCTCAATCCAGCTCTATGACCACCAAAAAACCGCTATCGCCCGCATGCTCTATGAACCCACGTGCGGGCTATTCCATGAGGTCGGGGCCGGGAAAACCCTCGCGATGGTCTGCGCGGTCATGGAACAACGCCGACTCGGACTCGTCACCAAACCCCTCGTCGTCGTCCCGAACCACTTGGTGGGCCAATTCAGGAGCGAATGGCTAGCCGCCTACCCGGCCGCACGCCTGCTCACTTTAGAGAGTGAAGACATCTCCAAGGCCAATAAGGCTGAGTTTTTCGCCCGCGCAAGGATGGGTAATTGGGATGCGATCATCTGCTCCCACTATGCTTTCGGCCAGCTCCCCCTGGGTAAAGAAACCATCAAAGTCTACGAGCAGACCAAGCTCGACGAGACTCGCGCCCGTATTGCTTTTGAAGCCGCTCAATCCGGCGATGTCTCTGTCTCTAAGCTGGAGAGCAAAATGCTTGAGAGCGAAGCGTCAATTAAGCGCGAGATCAACGACGCCCAAAACCAGCACGACGAAACCCTTTTGTCGTTTGAGTCTCTCGGCGTCGACTATTTGGTCGTCGATGAGGCCCACGCCTATAAAAACCTGCCCGTCAAAGGAGCGGAGAAATTCGCGGGCCTGCTCGGCGGCACGTCGTCGCGTGCCCTCGACCTCGACATGAAAATCAACTACCTACGCTCCCAGGGAAGGGAGCGTATCTGCACGCTCGCCACCGCCACCCCGGTAGCCAACTCGATGGGCGAGATGTGGGTGATGATGCACTACCTACGCCCCGACATTCTCGCCGGTGCTGGCGTCGGTGACTTCACTGCCTGGGCACGCCAGTTCGCCTCCGCCTCCACTGCGGTGGAAATGAACGCCAGCGGCTCCTACGAGGTCAAGCAACGCTTCACCACGTTCAACAACTTGCCGGAGCTGCTCGCGATGTGGCAGACGTTCGCCGACGTCAAACTCACCAGCGAACTGGGCCTCAATCTCCCGGATATGAAAACACGTGGTGATGGTGAACGGCGCGCGGAAACCCTCGAGATTGATCTGGGCGGCCCGATGGAAGAATTCCGGGAGCGCTTGGAAGAACGCGAAACCGCCATCAAAGCCGGCATGGTCAGCCCAACAGAAGACAATTACCTCTGCTTGACGAATGATGGGATCACGTTCGCGACCGACTACCGCCTCTTCACCGAGAAAAACGCGGCCGCGCTCATTGGGGTCGATACTGAGGCGATTACCCACCAGAAAGTCGATGTGGTGGCCGACAACGTCTACCGGGTCTGGAACGAAACCAAAGACAACCAGTATCTGGATGAGACCGGGGAAGTCTCGCCCACGCGCGGGGCCTTGCAGATTGTTTTCTGCGATAAAGGCACCCCCAAAACAGACGGCAGCTTTGACATGTACCACGAACTCAAGCGGCTGTTGGTTGAGAAAGGTGTGCCAGAGAGCGCGATAGCGTTTGTTCACGAAGCGAAAAATACGCTTGAGCGCGACGGTCTCTACAAGCGTGCCCGCTCAGGCTCCATCCAAATACTGATTGGTTCGACTGAGAAACTCGGAACAGGCGCGAACATTCAAACGCGGGCGGTGGCGATTCATCATGTTGATGTGCCCTGGCGCCCAGCTGATCATATTCAGAGGAATGGGCGGGTCTTCCGCCAGAAAAACCAAAACCATGAGGTCGCCGAATACCGCTACTGCACCCTCAAATCATTGGATACCATGAAGTGGCAAACCCTGGAGCGGAAAGCCGCGTTTATTGGCCAGGTCATGACCGGGAAATACTCCGGGCGCTCCATTGAAGATGTCGCCGAGCGCCAGATGTCGTATGCGGAAACGAAAGCTATCGCCTCCGGAGATATCATGCTTATGCGGTCGGTTGATTTGAAAAACCAGATCCAGGGCTTGAAGAATGAGCGGGCTGCCTGGCGTACAAAAAACGCCAACATAGCCTCGAACTTAAGGCTCTTAGGAACCACGGGTATGTTCCTGGGTCGCTATGGGGATGCTCTCGAGCGCGTCCAAGAAACCCTCACCAATCCGCCTGCGCCGGTTATCAAGTTCGATGACACGACCGTGACCGAACGTAAAGTGGCCGCAACGCAATTGAATGATGCTTTGAGCGTACTGCCAAGCTATATTTTCCGCACGGCCGCATCGCGCGGCGCGGGCGCTATCTCGTGGAATCCGGTCTATAGCCTGCCTAAAATCGAGATCAACGGCGTTCCTATCGCCTTCGGTATCACGACATCATATTTAGGTAACGGACACGGCCTGGTCGCCGTGCCCGCAGCGTTTGCTCAGCAACTTGAATACTATCGCCGCTATTTTCCCGATAAAAGCGGCCTAGATATTTCCGTGGAGGTGCAGTTCAAAGGAACCACCATCCCGCGCCTGGACTACCACTATTTTGTGAGGCTGGAGAACATGATCGGCAAACTCGATGGTTTGCAGGAGAAGATAAAAGAATACCAAGCCAATATCGAACGCGAAAAAATGCGCTACGGGAGCGAAACGGAGGAGCGCTGGTCGGGTGAGTCTAAACTTGCCACGCTGGAAGCCGAACTCAAAACGATTACCGCGAGCCTCAGGGAAGGTAAACGCACCCAGCAACAAACCATAAACCTATAAAACGCGAGCACGGTAAGGCCCGTACCGCGCGCGGTGTGCGCGGTACGGCCCTTACCTTATAGCTTCCGTTATTGTTGCGGGAAGTGTTCACTCACGCCGACATTTTCGCCCCCATCGACACCGCTTTGATGTTCAGGCCTCGCCTCATCGTCGCCGGTATTCGAGTCACTGTCCGCGCCCGGGGCGTTACCCTCGCCCGCGTTTTCCGTGCCCGCATTGCGGTATTTTTTGAGCAAAAGGCGGCGCTCATTATTATCAAGCGCGAACGCTTGCACGATCTGTTTGACCGGCAAACCCGACTCAACCAGCACGCCGCGTAAGTCCACGAGCGTTGCTCGCAGCTCGCGCAATTCACCCAGCCTTTTCTCGAAATCCGAGACCGCACCGATGCGCTTTTCCAGCTTTGCGTAATCCGGAGCGATCAGCGGGCTGTCTTTCAAGGCCGCTATTTTCTTCCTCACCACAACCACCACTTCAATACCTGTCGGTGTGGCGTAAGTTCCCGAAACAAAATATTACCACCCACCACTCTTCCATTCCACGCGCCCCGCGCGCCCACCACCAACGCCACCACGTTTACCGCCGGAGTGCGTGTCATTTTTGATCTAAAAAATGAACCCACCCACCACCAAAAACGCTACCCAGCTATGTGCGCTGCCGGCGCTGCTCTGTACCATTTTCCCACCCACTCCGCACCACAAAATAATGCTATAATGGCACGGCGGGTGCGCCACAATCATCTGACCGTCTGGGCTGCGTGTGGACATGAAATGTCCACACGCTATGCCACGCAAGACGTGGCGCCAAGCTTCGCTTGGCTAGCGGAATACACGCCGGCGGCGTGTATCTTTTCCGCTGGCCAGGCCGGCTACCCCGTGAAAAAACTTTCACGGAGCGAGGAACGAAAGTCGCCCCTACGGGCCGTGACTTTAGCCCTAGCCGACCGGCTTAGCAAGCTTAGCATTTGAGGATACAAATGCGCTTGCCCGCCGCCGCGGGGTGATATAGTATGGGGACACCCAAACCCGTTAAGGAGGAAGCGTGACAAGCGCGCCATCCTCCGGGAGGAAGCGCCGTATAGAGAAGCATCTCTATTTCGACGCTGAAGAATGGATGCGGGTGGAAGCGCGGATGCGCTCCCTGGGCCACACTAACTTTTCTGCGTTCACGCGCACACTACTGCTCGGCCGGCCCATACCAACCAGGCCAGACCGAGGCCCGCAGGCGGAAGCACTCCTGAGAGAGCTGAACAGGCTAGGCGTGAACCTCAACCAAATCGCACGCAACGTGAACTCTGCTCATGTGGCGTCTTTTGAGCAGGTTGAGGCAGCCAGAAAACTCATGGAACAAAGCAGGACTCTCATCGAAAGATTCACCTCTGGAGGCGGCCGTGGCGGTAACGAAACTGACCCAGATCAAGACGACGCTCGGTAAGGCAGTGGACTATGTATGCCAGGCATACAAGACCAACGGGCATCTTCTTGTTTCTTCGAATGCGGGCCTGTCGTGGGTGCCTGAAGATATCACGAAAGGCTTCATGGCCACCCACGCCGAGGCATCGTTCCATAAGAGTGTTGGCCGGCCTGGGAGCGTTCTCGCCCACCACCTCATTCAATCTTTCAAGCCCGGAGAAGCAGATGCCAACGAGGCACACGATATCGGAATGGAATTGATTCACGAGCTGTTAGGAGACGCCCATGATTACGTAGTGGCAACGCATGTGGATAAAGACCACATCCACAACCACATTCTTTTCAACCCCGTCAACCGCGACACGTGGAAGCGCTGGCGTTGCCCGAAGACCCGTGTCTATGACATCCGCGAGCTATCCGACAAACTCTGCCGGCAGCACGGTCTGTCAGTCATCAAGAACAGGCGCGGACACGGACGCGATAACAACATCGGTGACCTTTATGCCCAAGCGCGTGGCGACTCGCGTAAAGACGATCTGCGGCGCCTCATCGACGCCGCCATTAGCGAGACCGCTACCTGGGAGGGATTCCAAACCGAACTCGTCGCCCGCGGTATCAAAATGGAAACCAAAGGCCAACACATCCTCTTCACGCTCCCTGGCACGAAGCGATCTATCAGAGGTGCAAAGCTCGGTGCACCCTACACCCCAGCCGCGCTACGCGCGCGCCTCGGGCGCACCCAGGTCTTCGAATACGTCGCCCAAAAACACCTTATCGAGATGCGTGAGGACGGCACCATCGAAGTACTCCTACCCGGAACGCGTGGCAGTCTCGCCCTCGTGCTCCCAGCCTCGGCTATCTCTGATAGTGGGGGCGCCTACCGGCTCTATATTGACGCGGGTGCCGAGCTGACCATCATCAACACGAAAGACTTTTCGTTCCACACCCAGATCACCCCACGGCAGCTCTATACGTTCTTTACTCTCCCCGTGAACGCACCCCCAGCTTTGATTACGGGGAAGATACCGCGCGGGAAAACACCGGCCCAGCGCGCCTACTTCGCCGCCATCGACAACCAGTGCGAAAAGCTACGAGCACGGGCAGACGTCGTGAACCTCACCGCCCGCGCCGTACATATGGGCACAAGCGAACTCACCGCATACCGCGATGAGCTTCGCCTTGAGCGCGATAACCTCGTCGAGAAAAACGCGAGCCTCGTTATCGAACGCCAAGCCACGCTTGATGAAGGAAAGTCGAGTGAGGTTATTGATCGGAAGATCGACCGCACCACCACCCGCATCACCACGCTTGAGACCGCACTCAAAAGAATCGACCAACGCACCCAAACCAGGATCCAAGGAAAGGACATCACCAAATGAGTATTATGGGAGGCGAACAAATCGCCAATACAGTTACGGCAACACTCCTGCAAGCTGGCCTAAAAATCACCGGCTACTTCCTCACGAATTCCGTCCAGGCCGTTCGGCTCACCGCCCAAGGCGGCCTCAAACACCTCGCCAAAATGAAAGGCGTCGCGCCCAGTCAGCGTGACCATGGCCGCATGACCATCAAAACGCTCCAGCGCAAAGGTGGGGATCTCCACTCGGCCGAGATCACCCCGGAAAACCTTGCCGCTCTCAAAAAATACTTGCGGCGCACCGGCATCGACTTCGCGCTCGAGCGTGCCGGAGAAGGCTACTTCGTCCACTTCCAAGGAAGCGACGTGGCGCTCATGCAACACGCCTTGGCCCGCATCGAAGCCGACCTCACCCCCACGCGGCAACAGGCTAGCCAGAGCAAGCCGGGCACCGAAAAAGATACGCCGGAAAAAGACACACCTGAGAAGACGGCATCCAAGAAAGACGAGAAAGCACCAGAAGCAGACGCGCCCGCGCAAACCGGCGACGTCACCCAACCCGCCGATACCACCCCGAACGCCGACGCCGCCGCTCTGTCTGCCTCGGAAAGCCAGACACCCCAGGCACCGGCGACGTCGGAGACACTGCCGACGTCAGACGCGACGCCCACCGCTACGGTGCCGACGTCAGAGGCCGCGCCGGGAAAGAAACCGGTCACGAAAGAAAAAATCCAGACCCGCAGCGATGTGGCGCGTGCTATTGAGAAGAAAGCCCGAGCCAAAAAAGCCGCACTCAACGGGCGTCCGCCTGTGCCTGCCCAGGTGGTCTCGAAAAAGATGGGCCGGTAGAATCCCGTGGATATTTTCTGTGCCGGCACTATCGCCAACACCCCACAATGGAACCTCGAACACACCTCCTTGCGGTTCATTATCGAAACGCAGGCTGCTATCAAAACCACAGTGATAGCTAGTGGCCGCCTCGCCCGCTACCTCGGCGAAGAACTCGCATTACAGCGCGGCACTCAAGTACTTGCCTACGGAGCAATCGAGCAAGGCGAAGACGGCGGCATATTCCTCGCCCCCTATTCACTAGCCCCCGACTATTTCCCGGACTGGAGCACGCCATGACCCGCGGGACGTTCACGCTCATCACGGGCGAGCCAGCAGAGCGCGCCCTCGCCCAGCTCCTACGCGGTCACGCTCCCTTGACCGCGCTCACGCTAGCCGAGGCCCCCACTCATCCCGATGTCGCCCGCCTATTGCCCGCCAATGTGGAAGCGCTTGTTTACCGCGAGCCTGGCTTGTGTTTGATCGACACGGCCATCGACCCCCACGCTATCTTCGACACCCTCACCCGCCTACGCACACCAACGACCGATGTCGGTGACGCCGATGGTGTGGGTGTCTCTGACGTCACGACGTCAGAGACACCGCCACTCGCATCTACCGCTTCCACTCCCGACCTTGCCGACACCCAGGAAATCCCGCGGGTTTCTTTCACTTATGAGGGCCGGGCTGATATTGCGGCTGTGATCGAGACCCGCGCGAAAAAGAAAGCACACCAATGACCTACATCCTCACTATCCTCGGCCTCCTCCTCGCCTTCTGGTCGGGCAACAAGGTCTGTTTCCAGGTACGCAGCGACATCGAAGCCGAACTGCCACTCACGGATATTCTCGACCGCTTCTACCTCGATCTCCTTGAGCGGCCTTTCCACGTCTCTTTTCATGAGATCGACGCCGCCGTCGGATTGTGTCTTGCGGCCGCAATTGGCCTGAGTGCCCTCTACCAAAAAACGATGAAAGGCACCCGCCGCGACGGCGCCGAGCACGGCTCCGCGCGCTTCGCCACCCAGGCCGCGATCCGCCCCTACCGCGACAAAACCTATACGAACAACCTGCTTTTTACTCGCACCGAGCGCTTGTCCCTAGACGGTCGGAAAACCCAACGCAATCTCAACGCCCTCGTTGTTGGTGGATCCGGGTCAGGTAAATCCCGCTATTACGTTTTACCCAACCTCGCGCAATTCAATACGTCGTTCGCGGTCACTGACCCCAAAGGCGAACTCTATGCCCAAACACGCTCCCACCTCGAAGCCGCTGGATACAAGGTGCGATGCTTCAACCTCGTCGACTTCAACCTCTCCGCCAACTTCAACCCGCTCTCCTACTTCAAAGATGCCCGCGGTGAAATCGATATCAGTATCCTCGTCGAAAACTTCATCTCGAATACCACCGGGCGCAAACCCGCCACCTCGAGTGACTTCTGGGAAAAAGCAGAACGCGCACTCCTCACCGCCCTGGTTGCCTATATCTACTACACGAAAGGCAACACCGGCACGCTCATCGATATCGTCGACCTGCTCGCGCAAATGCAAGCATTCGAAAAAGAAGACGAGAGCAAGTCCGACGTCGATCTGCTCTTCGAAGCAACCAGCGAGCTAATCCAGGAAGCAGAAATAGCCCGCCAAGACCCCACCCAAGACATCTTCTCCCCCGAAGCTTTAGCCGCGATCGACGGGCTACGCTTCGCCGCCTCCCAATACAATACCTATTTGCAAGGCGCGGGAGAAACCAAAAAATCAGTGATTATCTCCCTCGGAGTGAGGTGTGCACCCCTCCACATGGCACCCATGCGGACACTTCTTTCTACCGATACCCTCCACCTCGAACGCATCGGCTTGGAGAAGACGGCGCTGTTTTTGATCATCCCTGACACCCACGCCGCCTTCAACTTCCTCGCATCCATTTTCTTCGAGCAACTCTTCGAAACGAATATTTATATCGCCGACCACGAAGCTTCACGACGGCTTCCTGTTCAACTCCAGGTGTTTATGGACGAGTTCGCGAATATTGGCAGGATTCCGTCTTTTGAGCGGAAGATTGCGGTCATGCGCTCCCGTGCCATCTCCGTATCCGTGATCGTCCAGAACATGGCGCAGGGCAAAGCGCTCTATAAGGAAGACTGGGACACCATCGTCGGCAACTGCGACTCAATCCTCTTCCTCGGCGGACAAGAACGCTCCACCACCGAATACTTCTCGAAGATGCTCGGCAAGCAAACGATCACCACCACAGATGTTTCTGAGAGCCGGGGCAGGAACGGAAACTGGACACGCGGCCACAAACGCCTCGGGCGTGAACTCATGACACCCGACGAGATTGCCCACATGAGGGCCGACTACTGCTTGTATTTTCTGCGTGGCCTTGACCCTTTCTACTCGAAAAAACTCGAAGCACCAAATGTGTAACCGCAACCAGTCGGGTTTAATCGCTCTCTTCTAAAGGGTCTCCCGACACAAAGAATCCTGGTTTCACGAACCGGAAATCTTTAGTGTCTATAGCTCACTATCCGTCGACATTATCCTTCTCCGAGGAATGCTTTAGCCATGCGCGAGGAACCGAACAGCAAGGTGAGGAAGAATACCGGGCCAGCAATCAACCCCGCCAAATTCGCCGTCAAGGTGGAGAGCATGTTATCCCCCGTCAAACTATTCACGTCCACCATCTCCACTTGGAAATACGAGTAAATCGTGATGCACAAGATGATAACCACGCCATGCAAGACCGCACCGGCGTAACGCCGCAAATATCCCACGCCGATGCTTTTCGTCTCCGGGTGCGAGAGGAAAACAAGCGGAAGAGTTGCGGCCGCACTCAAAATATAAATTTCCGCGAAACGCAACAACACGATGATTTTCACGCCGATAGAGGCAACAATGGAAAGCAGCCACGGCAAGAACAACACCAACATAAGACCCGCCTTATCGGCCATCCCGAGGTCGTCTACCGCTGTTTTCACCGACGCCGGAAGATCACCCCCGGCAACCGTGTCCGGGCTTTGCGCTACTACTCCGGCGGTGATTTTCTCACCCGCCTCATTAATCGAGGACAAAATGAGATCGACATTTGCTATTGCGATCAATATCAACGCGGCTTTCAGCAACGCGAGAGCGATCTGCTGGGTGCCGCTCTTGCTGTCTCCCTCATAACGGGTAGAAAGCCTAGCTAGCTCGAGCACGAGAATAATCGCGAGAATAGTCGCCGCCACAGGCTTTACCGCAACAGAATTGAGGCTCGTGCAAAACTCAAAAGCGCTCTGGTTGTAGGAGGCGATGTCTGTTTTCAGGTCATCGACCCCGCCCGCAAAGCTACCGCCGAAAATCGCGGTGAGCATCGCCAAAATAATCCCAGCCACAACTAGCCCTCCCTGTTAGTTTTCGCTCATGCGGATCACAACCGGAGGCTCTTCCCCGCACCACGAATCCGGGCCGACCGTTGTCCCCATTTTTTCGTTCCACGCGGCAACATTCCGGCCATCCCCTAGCGAGATCGCTACGTGCCCGGGCCAATAGAGAATGTCTCCTGGCTTGGCTTGGCTATAAGGCACGCGCCGCCCATACGACAACACACCCGTCGTGTCGAAGTAGTTGATGGTCACCCCGTGCTGGCGATATACCCAGGCAACGAACCCAATACAGTCCCAACCGCTCGGGGATTGTCCCCCGTGCACGTAGGGCACGCCTTGATAGGCGAGGGCCGTATCCAGAACTGCGCTCGACCCGCCGGGCACGCGAACTATTTCACCGGTCGCTGCCCGCCTACCCAGGTCTGGGTTGCGACGCACAACGATACGCCCGTCATCCAGGAACTTCTGAAGATCGGTGTGGGTGAAGCGCTCGAGGTAGTAGGCGGCGTTACCGTAATTCTCCGTGAGGAGGGTGCCGTCGGTGTTTGCGGCCGCATACCCGACGTGTCCGGCCGGGTGGTCATGCCCAGCCACCCCAGACTTGAACGAAACGACGTCACCGGTTTTGACGTCTTTTGCGTTACTGATAACAGGCCAGCCCGGCAAATTAGCGGTATCTCCCCACTGGGAGCCATTACCACCAGCAGGGGTTAGGTCACCGTGGGTGTAGACCCATTTACCAGGCCCGCCACCCATGTCCCGGTTCACCCGCCAATACACGAAGTCGGTGCAATTCCCGAAATAATAAAGCGTTTCCGGATTCACCGTGTTGAACACCGGCGTCGCGTTTCCTTTACTATCCCTGACTTTGTCGCGCCAGGGGTAGTCGTCTTGGATCGGGAAAGCAACCTCTGGAAGCTCATCATCGACAACGAGGTTAACGATCCAGTTGGGGATGAACGAGATAATCGCGATGATCATGATGGAGGCCACCAGCCCGGCTATCAAGACCGGGGAGGCAGCGATCATGGATACTGTGCTCGCAATGGCGGCTGCGATTTTCACGGACACCACCCGCCCAGCATTCAATGCCCGGGAGGCGAGCCTAGGCCGGTACCCACCCCGGTGAGCGGTAGCCCTGCCCGCTTTCCTGCCAGCCCGCTGGGCCTGCCGACTGCCCGGGGTCGCCCGGCGCAGTCCGGGCACGACGCTCGACCCCGAACGCGCAAGCGATGCCGGGCGTACCGGCGACGTCGCCGGTGTCGTCGCGGCGCGGCGAGCCGCAAGATGAGAGACACGCGCTCCTTGCGGTATTTACTCTGATAATTTC
>NZ_JBOZCJ010000016.1:0-54505 GCF_051265215.1 Actinotignum stranguriae | reverse complement strand
CACGGCTGGCACGGCTGGCACGGCTGGCACGGCTGGCACGGCTGGCACGGCTGGCACGGCTGGCACGGCTGGCACGGCTGGCACGGAGGATGTTTCCGGTTTCCATTCCTGGCCGTCAATCCGTATATGTCCGCCCGGGGAGACAACGGCGACCGCGCCGTTGTCGAGGTTGATTGTGATTGGGGCATGGAGTGCCATGCTCGCGGCGGCTTCCAACCGCGCGGTATCAGCCTTAGATAACTGCATCACTCCTCCTCACCTATTTCAGGTTCCTTCTCACCGGGTCTGTAGCTACGCCAGGTCCCGTTGCGTTCGTGTTCTTTCATGCGGTTCATGAAGCTGGCGAGCATGTCCCAACCGGCGTTGCGATCCATGCCAGCTTGGCTGGCGGTGCTGGCATTGCCAGCAGATACGGCAATTGTCTCGTTGCCGGCAAGGTTTTCTTCTGGTTGCATTTATTCAGCCTCCTCCACCGTGGCGGCGTTGCTCGGGTGGTCGTCTGGGACGACGAGGTCAGCCAGAGAGGGTACTTTGGCGAGGATTTCGCGGATGTAGGTCTTGTGTTTCTCGCAGGCGAGGTCCATGCCTTTTAGGTGCTGGTATTCCGCGTAAGCATCCCATACAGGGGCACTCTCGTCGTGCTTGTAGTCGAACTCTTCTCGGGCTTCCTCATATTCTTCATAGGCAGAACCCGCTTCGCGGTCGTATTCCTCGCTCTTACAGGAAAGACGAGAAAGCATCTGGCCTGCTAGGTCTTCACGCGCGGCGGTAATAATACGAGCGGTCCATGCCTCGAAAACAGCGTCGGCATCGCTGGTTAGTTTCCCGATCACCTCATCCATGTCGTAGTCGGTCTCGTTCAACCCTTGCTTTTCCAGGCTTTCCAGCCCGGCTTTGATCACCGCTTGCCGGACCGCGTAGCGCACGTCGTGGGTGGTTAGCTTCGAGGATTGATCTAGGTAGTACATGGTGGTTTTCCTTTCAGTCTTGGGTTTAGATGTTGCCTTTGGGCGCAGCACCGGCAACAACCGGTACGACATTCGTGTACTTTTCTACGCGGGCGTTGAGAATCGCGGTTATCCATTCGGAGAGTGAGATGCGGTTGCCGGTGGCGCAGTCGGCGAGCCAAGCGCCCCGGATGCGGTCAGCGTCTTCGCGGGGGAGGCGGATGGTGATTTTCGCGGTCTGCTGGCTGCTGGCCTTGCCAGCGGTGCCAGCGGTGCCAGCGGTGCCAGCGGTGCCAGCGGTGCCAGCGGTGCCAGCGGTGCCAGCGGTGCCAGCGAGGATGATATCTTCTCCACCCGCAACGATAGGGTTCGTAATCGGTGCTTTCTTGAGCGTTTGCATAGCGGCGGTGTCAGGCTTTTTCATTACTGTTCTTCCGTTTCTGTTTTGTGCGTGTCTTTGACTTTGTCGAGGTGTTTGATCGCCCGTTCGAGTTGGGCGTAGGTTTCGTTGAGCGTGAAGTACAGATCAACGAGCTGCTGGTCGCTGCCGTGTTTGATGATGTCGTTGCCCGACATTCTCCAGGGGTCGGAGTCCAGGCGCATTTCGAGCAGGGTTGCGTTTGATGCTGCTGCGTGCCAGAGCGTCACGGTATCGTTTGCGATCATGTTCCGGAAGTTGATGTCGTGGGGGTTGGTAAGCAGGCGGAGCAAGGTTTTCTTCGTCATTTTCATGGCGGTCTCCTTACAGAGCGGTGCTGCCATTGCTGGCATTGCTGGCATTGCCAGCAGATACGGCCACGCCAGCAGGTGCGGCAGCGCCAGCGGATACGGCGTTGCCGGCGAGTGTGGCTTGTAGGGTCTTGAATGCTTCCTCAATCAACGGGTCACCGCCATTTATTGGCGTGTGGTTAGTTGCGGTGTGGGGGAACGCTTCCCTGGCCGGCATATACCGAGCGAGAAGGTAGTCTCCGTAGGTTGCTTCTAGCTCGGTGAGCCATTTCCGGGTGTCGAGGCGGCCTCGTTGGTATGCGTTCACGAGGATGCCAGCAAGCTCCAGACCACCGTTGTAGAGGTTTTTGATTGTGGCGATGGTGGTGATCATCTCCGCAACCCCACCACAGGCAGTTTCCCGCGCGGTCGTCACGATCAACGCGGTATCTGCGGCGACGAGCGCGCCGGTCGTGAGCATCCCGAGGCTTGGTGGGCAGTCCACCACGATCACGTCGTAGACATCGCTTAGGGGTGCGAGGATTGCCTTCAGCCTATATTCCCGCCCTAAGGCGGTGTCATTTTCCCGATCCCACAAAGCTCTATCGGCGGGGAGTAGGTCAATACCCCAACCAGACACCGGCAGGATTGCTTGGCGGGCGGTTTCGGGTGGCGCGCCGGCGGCGGTCGCTGCGAGCACGTCATTGAGTGTCAAAGTATCGGCATCTACTTCGACGCCGAGCGTCGTCGTCGCGCTCCCTTGCGGATCGGCATCCACAAGCAACACGCGGGCACCGGCGGCGCGCGCGAGGCGGTGTGCGAGATTCGTGGCAATCGTCGTTTTACCGACGCCACCTTTCTGGTTACAGATAGCAATAATCATTGGTTTTCTTTCTCTATAGTCCTGGGATGTGGGTTGGTGCTGGCATGGCCAGCGTGGCCGCATTTGCTGGCATTGCCGTACCCGCTGGCATTGCCGTACCCGCTGGCATTGCCGTATCCGCTGGCAGCGGGGCACAGTATTTGTAGCGGTCTTGACGCGCGCCGAGCATTGCGTTTCGCATCGCATGGGGATCGGAACCGACGTAGCGTTGGGTCGTTGCTACTGATTCGTGCCCGAGGAGGTCTTTCACGGCCATAATGTCGTGGCCCTCAAGATAAGCGCGGGTTGCGAACCGGTGCCGGAGAGTGTGGAGAGTCCAGGGGTCGGGGAGTTCCCGGCGGGCGAGTCTTCCGATCCACGCTGCGGAGAGATGTCCATTCTTGCTTCCTGGGAATAGCCATGTTCCGGTCATGTTGAGCATTTCTTCCATCTCTAGATAGATATCTGTGGGGAGGGGAACCATGCGGGTTTTTCCTCCTTTGCCGCACACTTGGAGGCAGTATCCAAGGAGGTCTTTTCCGACGTGTTCTTTTTTGATCTGGGCAATTTCGTTGGCTCTTAGTCCGACCTCACCTGCGAGGCGGAGGATGAGCTGGGTTCGGGGAGGCGCGCCGTCGAGCGCGTCTTCATATACGGCTTCCGGTGTCGGCCGTGCCGTTGCTCGTAGCCGGTGCACAGGCCCGAGCACTTTTGCTGGGCTGTCTCCTTTGGAGAACCAGTCGAAGAAAGCTCTTACCGCGATGTAGTAGCCGTGCCGGGTTTCGGGGGCTATTTCTTTGCCGCTTGCCCAGTCGATGATGTCTTGTTCAGTGACCTCATTCGGCGGCTTATCAACCGTTCTTGCGAAGCTTCTCAGGGTTGCGGTGCGGTACGCGCGAGAACTTTCGCGGTGCCCAGCGAGAGTTTGAGTCTTTCCCCAATCGCAAAGTGCTTCTTCCCATCCTGCGGGAACGTTCCATTTGTTAAGTTTGTTCATGCGTACATTTTTCAGTTTTGCCTCAATGGCTAGGCGGAAAGATTGAACTTTTCTCCGCCCTATAGTTCACTTTTAGCGAACGTGGTGAAAATGTCGCATTATTTTAAAAAGGGTGGGGTGAGCCAAGCAAGTAAACCAAGGGTTGTGGGTTCGAATCCCACGGGGCCTACCATTTTCTTCGTTCGCCGAAGGGCACTACTTCACAGTTCGCCCTGGCCACGCAGCTGGTACACACCAGGCTCTTTATCTTCCCAAAATCCCGTGGATCCTAGCAGGAGCGCCTGGCCATCGACGAGCGTGCCCGGAGCCGGAGCAGGATCGATATCGCCCGGCAGAGCGAGCGTAATCAAGAACCCGCAATCTACTTCGCAGCGCCACCATTTTTGACCGGTTAAAGCATTGGCAACCAGTTCCGCAGTACGAACCGTTCCGCGCAGGATAACGTCCGGGGTGAGGTTATCCACCTCACCAGCCTCAAATTCTTCACCATGTATCGCAAGGCTCACACTGAGAATCAGTTGATCGCCCACAAGAGGATCGTCCTTCGCCACCGGCCGCATGACGCCGTTATCATTAACTTCGCGGCCGCCGTTCCATTCCTCCCAGGAGGAATACACCGCCATCTTTTTGGCGACGGCGCTCAGCCGGTAGTCCTCATACCCGGTATATTCTTCGTCATCACCACTTTCCCACCTGTCATACATGAAGGGGTCATCCACATACGCAATGAGGGTGCGGGCAGGAACATCCGGATAGTCGGGCGAATAAAGCTCGAAGAGCGTTATGGTGTCATCCACCCGCACGCTCACACCGCTCCACCAGCCGCAGCCCCACCACCGCGCCAACAACCCCGCACAGGAACACCATTTTCAGTACGGTGAGTTGCTCGACTCCGCGCGCGGCAGCAATTGCCACGGTGAGCACCGCGCCGGTCCCCGTCCACACTGCGTAGGCCGTGCCGAGCGGAATCTCGCGTAGCGCCCGCGAGAGCCCCCACATGGAAATGACGAGCGCGCAGGCAAATACTAGGGCCGGCACCGGGCGGGTGAGCCCGCGCGAATCACCGAGCGCCGTCGCCCATACGGCCTCGAAAATACCGGAACCTACCAGAATCGCCCAGGCCATCAGCTCACCACCTTGAGTCCCACCACCGAAGCGACGAGCACACTCAGCAGCAATACGCGAGCGCGCGAGGTGCTTTCCTGGCCGCTCAGCCAGCCGTACAGCACGGTGAGGCTCGCGCCCACACCTACCCAGACCGCGTAGGCCGTGCCGGTGGGGATCTCGCGCATAGCCCAGGCCAGGCCGAGGAGCGAGAGTGTTTGGGCCAGCACAAAGACCGCTACCGGCCCGCGCCGCGAGAAATGTTCAGATTTATCAAGGGCCGCCGCCCAGACGGTTTCAAGCGCCCCGGAGAACAGCAAAATTATCCACGCCATAGGTATTGTGGCCGTCTTTGCGCTGGGCGGGTACGGCTCCCTCGTCCGCGGCGGTTATTGCGCGCCCGCGGCCAGGCTAACACACGCGTCGGGGGAGTATCCTCGAAGCATGAATATCACCTCGCTCACCGTTTCCGGGCAACCGATTGCCGCATTCGATATCACCGCCACTCCGGAGCAGGGTTATTGCCTTGTTGCTATCACGTACGCGAACGGCTCGGAGCAGCGCCGTGTTCTTGCCGACGACGCCGCTCTCGTCCTTTCCGCGACTCCGGCCGCGGATGCAGCTGCGCTGGCGCTTCTCACCGAGGTGGGCGAGAGCGAGGTAGCCGAGAACGAAGTGGATCTGGAATCGCTGGCCGGGCAGCTGGTAGCTGTGGGAACCGCCCGCTTCCAGGCGGGAGTGTTGGGAGAGCCTACCGGCGGGCAGCTGGCGCTGCGGCCGGTGGCGCCGGGGCGGGTGAGCGAGCGGGATACTCCGCGTATTATCCCGGCCGAGATGCTTGAAGGGCGCGATCCCGCGGCGGTGTTCCCGCGCATTCCGGATGGTTTGCCCGATGCGTGGAATACGCCGGTGGGGCGTTTCACTCCCGAATATGAAGAACGTGCCCGGGTGGTGTGGGAGACGCTCACAGCGGCCGGCTACCGCCCCGAGTTCTGGTGGGCGGGCAGCGAGGATGGCGAAGTCATCGCAGTGCCTTTCGGGGAATGCGGGGAATCTTTCCTCGTCGGCATTGAGGAGCCGGAAGAACAGCGTGAGATCGACGCGCGAATTGCCGCTGGCGAGCTAGCTCAGTGGCTAGAAAGCGAAATTGACCTGCTGCGGCCAAATGAGTAGCGCGGCGGGTGGCGGCGTCGTCGTACTACCGCGCGCAGCGCGAGTCCAATGCCGCGCCGTAACGCACCGGCGCACTAATACCCGCGGCACAGACTGTTCTTCAGTAAGCTAAAGCTTGTGAAGGAATCAAAGAAGTCACCCTCCCTGATGGATCGGATTCGCTCGGCGGTGTCGCGGCGCGAACAGATTGAGCGCGTGGCCGAAGAGGCCGTGGAGCGTTACGCGAAGGACCCAGCCGATAGTAGCGGGCGTTCGCAGCGCACCGTTGTGGAGATTCATCCGGCCGGGGTGCAGCCGGTTCTTGTGACATGGGGCGTGAGCGCCTGGCTCCTCATCGGCGTGGTGATTGCCATCTGGGGTATTTTCCACATGGCGGCCTCGGTGCAGTGGGTGCTGGTGGCGGTGTTCCTCGGGCTGGTGATGACCTCGCTGCTCCATCCGATTGTCAATATTCTGGATCGGATTATGCCGCGGGCGCTGGCAACCGCGCTGGCTTTGCTCGGCCTGTTTGCGGCGCTGGGCGGGATTATTTACTGGATTGTTGATTCGGTGGCGAATCAGTGGTCGAGTCTTTCCGAGCAGATGCAGCGCGGCCTGGACGGGATTTTTAATTGGATTGCGGACGGGCCAATTCCGATTAATATTACGGTCGATGAGCTGCGCGCGGCCCTGAATGAGGGCATTGAACGCGCGGCCGCGTATCTGCAGGACAATGCGGGAAATATTGCGTCGACGGCGCTCTCGCAGGCCGGCACGGTTGCGCTGGCTTTCACCTTGATTGCGCTGGCGCTTTTCTGCTCGATTTTCTTCCTGGCGGCCGGGAAGAATATGTGGCTGTGGTTCATTAATGTGCTCCCGGATCGGGCGCGGCGGCGTACCCACGCGGCTGCTACCGCCGGGTGGTATAGCTTCTCGGGGTATGCGCGCGGCACGATTCTTATTGCGTTATGCGACGGCGTTATGGCCGCGATTCTCCTGGTGGCTTGCGGGGTTCCGCTGGCCGCTCCCCTGGCTGTGCTGGTGGTCATCGGTGCCTTTATTCCACTTTTTGGTGCCCCGGCGGCCATGATTATTGCAGCGTTGGTGGCTTTGGCCACGAAGGGTGTGGTTATTTCCTTGGTAGTGCTGGTGGGCGTGGCGCTCATTGGCCAGTTCGAGGGGCATGTGCTCCAACCGCTGATTATGGGGCATCAGGTTTCGCTCCACCCGGTCGTTATTGCGGTGGGCGTGACGGCCGGTACGTTCGTGGCGGGACTGCTGGGTGCGATTATTGTGATTCCACTTATTTCTATCGTGTGGGAAGTATTCAAGGTGCTGCGCCGTACCCCGGACAAGCCGCTTACGGAGCTCCCGGATCTGGATCTGCGCGATTTGGCGGGTACCGCGGTGGCGAAGCAGCTGCTGGAATACAACGCGAAGGAGCTCAATACCCGCGCGGAGGAATCGCCCTCGCCGGTCACGGCACGGGCGGCGTCGCACACCCTTGGTGGGGAGGATCGCGTACTCGATACCGCCGATATGAACTCCCCTACTCCCGCGGCTCCGGATCCGGATTACACCTACGATCAGCCTGATTTTGAGGTGGACGGGGAGGCACCCGGGCCTGATTACAATCCTGTGAAAGGATCGTGACCTCATACTGTTTGGGCAATGACGGTAATGAGGAGGATAACGAGGAGTGAACCGACCGTAGTGATAATGACGGCGTCGCGAGCCATAGTGACGCCGGAACGGTAGCGATGCGCGTAAACAAACACGTTGTTGGCGGTGGGGAAGGCTCCGATGATGGCGATGGCCATGAGGGCTTCGCCGCGCGCGCCGAGGAGATAACCAGCCCCGAAGGCAATAAGCGGCCCGAGGACGAGCCGGCAGAAGATGCCGAGCATGAGGGGTGCGCTTTCGCGTCCGAAGCGGGGCAGGTGCGCCCCGCGTAGGGACATTCCCATAGCCAGCAAAATAATGGGAACGTTCGCACCTGCCATTTTGGTGAGCGGTGCGGAGATGAGTTCCGGAATGGGTATTTCGAGGAGGGCGACCATAAGCCCGGCGAAGACCGCGATGAGTAGCGGGTTTTTGAGGCGGGAGAGGATGGTGCGCCACAGCCCTTCGGTTTTCTTCCCGGTTTGGTTGTCGAGGATGGAGAAGAATACCGGCACCATCACGAGGATTTGGAAAAGCAGGATGGGGGCGGCCGGGGTGGGGTCGCCGGTGATGGCCACGAGGAAGGCCACGCCCAGGTTGCCGATATTGGTATAGCAGGCAACGAGCGCGCCGACGGTGAGTTCGGTTCCTCGGCTTTTGAGCAGGGTGGCGGCCAGGGCTGTATAGATGAGTCCGGTTCCTACCGAGGAGATGATATTGGCGAGCCCGTTGACACCGAAGAAGGAGGCCGGGTCGGAGTTCGCGAGGGTGGTGAACATAAGTGCCGGCAGGGTGGTGTAGAAGACGAGCTGAGTGAGGGTGCGGTCGCTTCCCGGGGGCACGATTTTGCAGCGCGCGACGAGGTAGCCGACGAGCATAATCGCGATAATCACCCAAAAGTTGAGCAGTACAGAGGCCATAACAGCACTAGTGTAGACAGACTTCTTCAGGTGTGAGGGCGCGTCTCGAGCGCGCGGTGCGGCAGCGCAGCAGTGCGACGGTGTAGCAGCGCAGCGCAGCGCAGGGCGAGCCTATGTCCAGACGGCGGTGGCACGCAAAGCGCGATGGTCGGAGAGCGGCAAGAAGAGGTTTTCCGCCGCGCGCACATCTACCCCGGTTCCGAGGATATGGTCGATTTGGCTTTCCGGCTCATCGGAGGGGTAGGTGAGGGCTTCGGCAGCCGCTTCATATCCGGTGGCGGCTAGGGGTACATCGCAGCCGCGGATATTGAGATCCCCAATAATGAGGCGCGGGGCCTTCTCCAGACCGTGGCGCTGGGCGAACCCGGCGAGGGCTCCGGCTACGGTGCGTAGTTGCGTAACGTTGAGGCGGTACGTGTAAGTGAGGTGCGTTGCAGCGACGACGACGGAGTACCCGGGCGCCACTTTAATTTCCGCAAGGATCGCAACCCGGGGGATTTCACCAATCCCGATATTTGTCCGCAGGGTTTTCAGCCATGTTTCTTGCTGGTGGACGGGGAGGTTGATGACTTCACGAGCGCCGATGGGGTAGACGGAGAGGAGCGCAGTGCCAACGCCGCGGGCCTGCCCTTTTTTGGTGGAGCGGAGCCGGCCGCGTTCATTCTTGGTGGGCGCGAAAATGGCTTCGTGGTAGTTACCTGCGGCGAGGAGGGGTGCGTAGAGGTCCCCTCCGGCAGTGGTGACTTTGAGTTCTTGGAGGGCGAGGAGGTCCGGGCCAGCGGCGGTGATCTGCCGAATGGCTTTACTAATGGATTCGCGCTGCCATGTCACTTTGTCCGTGCCCGGGCGCGGGCGCCGTGAGGGCTTACCTTGCTGGAGGTTTGCGGACATGACATGAAGGCTCGGCATGGTTTCTCCTTTGTCGCGACCCGGTGGACACCGCCACCCCGGGAAGAGCCCCCGTTGGCCGCGGTGTGCAACACCGGTGATTCTACCGAATCTATGCGGTGGTGGACGTGCTTGCGGGTTTGGATAGTGGCCCGGACGCGGGCGAGGGCTGGGAGCCGGATGCGGGCTCAGTTTCGGGTTCGAAGGTGAGTGCTACGGAGTTCATGCAGTAACGCTGCCCAGTAGGGGTATGAGGTGCATCTGGAAAGACGTGCCCGAGGTGGGAATCGCAGGTGGCACAGCGGACTTCAGTGCGCGGGTATCCGAGTTTGTAATCAACGTCTGTTCGCACGGCATCACTGCGGGAAGGGTCATAGAAGCTGGGCCAGCCGCATCCGGCATCGAATTTGGTGGTGGAGCGGAAAAGTTCTGCCCCGCAGGCCCGGCACCGGTAGATACCTTCGCGTTCTTCGTTCAGGAGTTCGCCGGTGAAGGGCGCTTCGGTTCCGGCTTGGCGCAGGACCGTGAATTCTGCTGGGGTGAGAACCCGGGCCCATTCTTCATCGCTTTGCGGGAGCATCCGTGCCATGTGCTGTCCTTTCTTCAGTTTCCTTATTGTTGTCAGGTTGCTTTGTGGCGTCAGTTCCATCTGTTTCTTCGGAAATGGCCGGGAATACCGCGGTGGGAGGAGCCGATGATTCTGCTGGGACTTTGCCGGTTTCGTGAATAGGTTCTTGCTGACCGGTGCGGCGCGCGGCATTATGTTCGCGCTCCGCCAGAACTTCGGCTCCCGGCCCGGAGAATTCTTGGCCGCGCTTTTCTGCTTGGATAGATCCGGTGAACAGCGAAGCTTCGTGACCTTCCCGGATGCGGGTGGCCGGGCCTTCCGTGCCAGCCGTACTTGCGGGGCGGCTTGCTACGGGTACCCGCTCCGGGCGTACCGCCGCTTCGATATCAGCTGCGGAGAGGATCCGGGTTTCCCGGTAATCCTGCGGGTCGAAGGTGGTATCCGCGTCGCTTTGTTCCTGGGCACCGATGGAGGTGCGGGTGACTTCGCGAGCTGCAGGCTTGGCCGGCTCCCCCGACTCCCCCGACTCCACAGACGCGCATCGCGCGGATTCCTCGGCCACGACTTCCTCAGCTTCTTCAGCCTTAGCTTCGCGTGATTCGCCAGCCGCATCTCTTCCGCGCTGTTCCACATCGGATTCTGCCTGCTCCGCATCACTTCCCGCGGGAAGAGCACCGAGAGTGGGAGATTCAGCGGCGTCGTTATAAAAACGGGTGTGCGGGAAAGCATCCGGGGCGTTGTTTTGCAACCACACGATGAGCTTTTCGCGCACGTGGTTTCGCAAGTCGGTAAGTTCGCCGGGCGAGGAGGCGGAAACAATCGCGGAGACTTGCAGGCCGTTCGCGGTGGAGGCATCCCCCACCACGAGGGTGCCGGTGTCGCCATCCCAGAGGTCAGTATGAGCGAGGATACGGTCAAGTTCGGCACGTAGTTCCGCTATGGGAGCACTCCAGTCCAGCTGAAGGACCACCGAACCCATGATGTCCAGATCGCGCCGGCTCCAGTTTTCGAACGTGGTGGAAGTGAGTTTATTGGAAGGCACAATGAGACGCCGGCCGTCCCATACTTTGAGGACCACGTAGGACAGCGTGATTTCCTCAACAGTGCACATATTCCCATCCCAGATGACGATGTCATTGACACGAATGGAATCTGAGAAGGCCAGCTGCAGCCCAGCGAAGAGGGTACCCAGGGTGGATTGCGCAGCAATACCAACAACCAGGGAGATCACGCCCGCGGATGCGAAAAGTGAAGCGCCGGCGGCTTTTGCACCCGGGTAAGTCATGAGCATGGCAGCCAGGCCGATCACGATAATGAGGGCCACCGCTAAGCGCCGCAAAATCTGCAGCTGCGTTTGGACCCGGCGATAGCGCGTTTCAGCCACCCGCTCCACGAATTTGAGGTACGAGCGCGCTGCACCGTTGACCACACCAACAAGAAGCCAGGTCAGGCCCGCGATAATGAGGAGGAGCAGCAGGTGTTTGAGCACGGGCGACCAATTGGGCCGATCCTGTTCTGGGAAATTCTCCATGTAGGAGAACAATCCAAAGCGGGCACCCACCACCGCAAGTGTGAATTGCGTGGGTACTTGAATGCCACGCACCACATCAATCAGCCCGGTATGGCGCCGGAAACCGGCTTTGACCACCGCGACAACCACCACCGCGATCACCCAGCCGATAAACGCACCTAGCAAGCACACCCCGAGTAGCTGCGCGATATCAACCGTGGCGGCGACGGCCTGTTCCGCGACTTCGTGCAGATCCGAGGTGGGGGTGGGTTCCGGAGTGGGCACCTCAGTTTCCGCCCGCACCAAGGGCGCGAGCACGTGAGATTTCCAGGCGGCCAAGGCCCCCGCGAGTACCGATGCGTTCATGTCTGAAAGCCTAGTAGGTGCTTGCGACAGAAAAAGCGGCGTCGAACTTCTTTCGCCTCCGGCGTGAGATAACTGCGAGGCGCGTACGTAGCGTCTATCTGGTACGACGCCGCCCGCACGCAGCGTGGTCACTTCCCGGAATGCGCGAGTTACCGCGGAAAACTAGGTTGGTGATCGAGAACACTCTCGTTCAATTTGCTAAGACCTGGAATCCTACGTAAGCTTATACCCGTTCCCTCAGCGGGGACGCTTTGAGAACAACGTTCTTGAGCCCCCATCGTCTAGAGGCCTAGGACGCCGGACTTTCACTCCGGTAACACGGGTTCGAATCCCGTTGGGGGTACGCGATGGTTATTTGCCTAGCAAATGGCCCCGTAGCGCAGTTGGTTAGCGCGCCGCCCTGTCACGGCGGAGGTCGCGGGTTCAAGTCCCGTCGGGGTCGCGAAGGAAGAACGCCCGGGAAACCGGGTGTTTCTCTTTCGGCTCTGTAGCTCAGTTGGTAGAGCGTTCGACTGAAAATCGAAAGGTCACCGGATCGACGCCGGTCGGAGCCACCACCCGATCCCCTTGCTACAACAACAATTTCTCGCACTCACGCCACCTCCTTATCTTTGCTTTGGTGACCCAGTTCGAGATGCCTACCAAAAACATCCCCAACCCTGTGCGCTGCATCATCCCCACTAGCAACGTACAATTGGGCCTTCGGCGCATCTCAGCACCTCCGCGCAATGACCACACCACAGCCGAGCCCGCCCAACAACAGCGAACCCGCGCCCACAAATCCGGGACGTTAGTACCACCTCCACTATCGGAAATATTCGCAATTGCAATAATAGATAAGGTAATTATTGTCGTAAAACCGTTACATAGCCGCTCTATTCCGCACTTTTTTGCGACAGATCACGAACCTTAGCGACACTAAAGAAAAAGGCTTGACACGCACACACCACCTGGGACTAAAGTACTAACCGAGCCGGCGAAGTGGCTGGCGTCTCACTACTAAAAGAGGTGATTTTTAATGGCGAAAATTCTCATGGTGCTGTACCCGGATCCCGTGGACGGCTTCCCGCCCAAGTACATTCGTGATTCCATCCCCACGATTGATTCCTACCCGGGTGGCTCCAGCACCCCTACGCCGTCGGGCATCGATTTCACTCCGGGTGAGATGGTGGCATGTGTATCCGGCGCCCTGGGCCTGAAGAAGTGGGCTGCGGAGAACGGGCACGAACTCATCGTCACCTCCGATAAGGAAGGCGAGAATTCGGAATTTGAGAAGCACCTGCCGGAAGCGGACGTGGTTATTTCTCAACCGTTCTGGCCCGCTTACCTGGGTAAGGATCGCCTGGAGAAGGCCAAGAACCTCAAGCTTGCTATCACCGCCGGCGTGGGCTCTGATCACGTGGACCTCACCGAAGCGATGAAGCGCAATATTACGGTTGCTGAGGTGACCTACTCGAACTCGATTTCAGTGGCTGAACATGCGGCCATGACCATCCTCAACCTGGTGCGTAATTTCGTTCCCGCCCATCGCATCGTCACCGACGAAAAGGGCTGGAACATTGCCGATGCCGTCAAGTGGTCCTATGACCTGGAGGGCATGGACGTCGGTGTTATCGCCGCCGGGCGTATCGGCCGGGCTCTGCTCAAGCGCATGAAGCCCTTCGATGTCAACCTGCACTACTACGATCTGTACCGTCTCGATCCGCAGACGGAAAAGGAACTCGGTGCCACCTATCATGAAACCGTCGAGGATCTCATGCGCAGCGTGGACGTGGTTTCCATCCATTCCCCGCTCACCTCGGATACCTATCATATGGTGGACGAGAAGATGATCAATTCGATGCGCCGCGGCTCCTACATTGTCAATACCGCCCGCGCTGAAATTGTGGTGCGCGACGACATTGTCAAGGCTCTCGAATCCGGTCAGCTCGGTGGTTACGGTGGGGACGTGTGGTACCCGCAGCCTCCGGCCGAGGACCATCCGTGGCGCACTATGCCGCGTAACGCGATGACCCCGCATACCTCCGGTTCCTCGCTGTCCGCACAGACTCGCTACGCTGCCGGCACCCGCGAAATTCTTGAAGATTTCTTCGCTGGCCGCCAGCTGCGCGATTCCTACATTATCGTCCAGGGTGGGGCGCTCGCCGGAACCGGCGCAAAGTCCTACACCACTGACGGTAAAGCCAGCCCCGGTTCCACCGGTAAGTAATAAATTCTCTAGCTCTCGCAAGTCCTGAACTCTCCGTCGGCGCCGTGTGGCGAAGCGTGATCTCCCCTCTCGGGAATCCGATTCGCTGCGCGGTGCCGGTGTCATATACGGGTATTTCGCGGCGCCGGTGCCGTGCATGCGTTAACCGCCCCGCTCCGCGCGCTAGCAGCCTTCCGCTAGGCCAGCATCTTCCCAATCTATGTCCGGTTTATACCCAGGAACGCCCACTAGCCTGCGCACCGGGAATCATCCCTTTCACTTTCACGGTCGAAACAGAAAGAGAACTCTTATGCGCACATCGGCGCTCCTCATGACGGGGGCTCTGCTGGTCCCGTTCGCCGCCCAGGCACTGCCGGTCCTCAGTCCCGCTCCCGCCGCCGCCAGCGAATCCACGCCCGGTGACAATTCCGCAGCGCAGCTCGCCGAGGCTCGCGCCCGGCTCACCGCCGCCATCGCGGCTCGCGACTCCATTCTCACCGAGATGAAGGAGAGCGGCGCGAGCACCGCGGATATCCAGAGCGCCGCGCAGGCCTACGCGCGGGCGAATGCGCAGGCGGAGGCCGCGCAGCAGGCTTATGATGCCGCGGTAGCGAAAGCTTCCGGTTTCGATTCCGCGAAGAAGGGGTACGACGACGCCGCAGCCGCCATGCCCCATCTCACCACAAATGCCGAGTCAACTAAGGCCCGCCGCGATGCCGCACAGGCCGCTTACGATAAGGCCATCGCGCCCAATCCTGAGGCTGCCAAAGCGGCCCAGGAAAAGGTTGACGCTGCCCGGGCTAAGCTTGAAGAATCCAAGGCCGCAGCGCAGCAGCAATGGGACCGAGGTGCCCTCGGGTTCTATGAAACACGGAGCGCCCAAAAAGCTCTGGATGTTTTCAGCACCGACAAGGACTACCTGGGTAAGCCGCTGGCCTCCTATACCCATCCGGGTGCAGCTGATGATGCTACGAACCTGGATTCCATGGCGAAAACCCTCAACCTTATAAATAAGATCAACGAGCTGCGCGCGCAGCATCAGCTCGAGCCCCTCAAGGTCACGGACTACCTTATGGCGGTAGCGCAGCTGCAGGTGAACGCGCAGTCCCGCACCAATAAGATGGCTCATATTAAGGCGTTCAATGTGGCGGAGAACCTCGCTTCCGCCCGCTATGCCGGAGATGAGCTCTCTCTCAAGCTCTGGTATCACAACGAAAAGGCCCTCCACGATCAGGGCGTCACGGATTTCGCAAAAGTCGGGCATTACCTTAATATTGTCAACCGCGATTACACCGTGACGGGAATGGCTTACGCTCCCAATATTCAGGCAAATACCTTTGATCACACTCCTCTCTACGGGGATCACTCCGAAGCGCAAACGGTTGCCGAGTACTCCGATTCATTGCAGCGCTACATGAATGGTCTCAAAGATGAGATGGCACACGGCTCCTCCCCGGCTCGCACGAATTTGGCCGATGCCACAGCCGAACTTGAAGCAGCTACCCAAGGCACCACCGAATCTGTCGAAGCCCAGGTCGCGAAGGCGAAACTAGAAACTGCCACGCGTGAATACGAGGCCGCCAAAGCCGCACTCGATGCCGGGCAGGCCAAGCTCACTGCTGCGACCGAAACCTATGAGAGCGCGAAGTCCGCAAAGCAAGCTGTCCAGAAACTGGCAGAACAGCTCGCCGCGGCAAGCGCGGAACGTGATCGTGCCGCCGCCCGCGCCGCACAGCTCGGCGAATTTGGCCAGCGGCTTGCCGCCGCCGAAGCTGATGTGGCGCGCGCTCAGGCCGATGTGGATCGTCTCTCTCCGGCGCCCGCACCCAAGCCCACGCCGGGCGGCCCCGGTACGGATATGCCCGCCACCGGCAATGTTTTCTATGTTTCCAATGATTGGACCTCGCGCCAGGCCAGCAATGTGTTCTCCTACGGGCGCGCGGGCGATGAGGTTCTCGTGGGTGACTGGGACGGCGACGGTGTCGATACGTTCGCGGTGCGGCGCGGCAATAAGATCTACGTGAAGAACAGCGTCGACGGCGGGGCTGCCGATGTTGAATTCTCCTACGGTCGTGCCGGTGATGAGATCCTGGTGGGCGATTTCGATGGCGATGGGAAGGATACCTTCGCGGTGCGGCGGGGCAATACCTTCTACGTCCTCAATTCTTTGCACGGCGGAGAGGCCGACAAGGTGGTCCACTACGGCCGCGCGGGCGATACTGTGCTCACCGGCGATTTCGACGGGGACGGGAAGGATACCTTCGCGGTGCGGCGCGGCAACCTGTACTACGTCAAGAACGTTATTGGGGGTGGCGCGGCGGATACCGTTTTTTCTTACGGCCGTGCGGGTGACGCCACAATCCTGGGCGATTTCGATGGCGACGGCGTAGATACGCTGGCGGTGCGCCGCGGCAATACCGTTTATGTGAAGAACTCGCTGACCGCTGGAGAAGCGGATCAGGTCCTCACCTACGGGCGGGCCTCCGATCAGCTCTTCGTGGGCGATTGGGACGGCAACGGTACCGATACCCCCGCCGTTCGCCGCTAGCCCGTAACACTCCGAACCGCTACCGAGGTGGCGCGTTAGCCAAGGCCCGCAACCTATGTGCTAGCGCGCCACTTCGCCGCCGGAAATCTCCGCGATGGTGAGTTCTTCGCGGGTGGGCCCGCCTTCCCAATCGCCGATGGTGCCCACCGCGAAGGCTCCCAGGAGGTGCCCGCGATCCAGGCGCTCCGCGAAGGAAAGCCCCTCAAGCCACCCGGAAAGATACCCGGCCACGAAGGCATCACCAGCCCCGATGGTGTCCACCACGGTGACCCGCCGCCCGGGTCGTTCCACCGACTCGGTGGGTGTGGTCACGCGCGCCGTCGTCGAATCCTTCCACACCACTTCCGCAACGCCCCAGTCCAGCAGGCGCTGAGTTGCCGCGGACACCTCGGATTCACCGGTGAGCAGCTCAAGTTCCTCCGTACCGCCGAAGACCACATGCGCCCCGCGCGCGATCCGCGCGAGCACCGGGGCCGCATCCGCCGCCTCCCACAAGCGCGAGCGGAAATTGACGTCGAAGGAGACCGGTACCCCGCGCTCCCCGGCCAGCTCCACCGCGAGCATCGTGGCAGCGCGCGCTTCCTCCCCGAGCGCCGGGGTGATACCCGTGAGGTGCACAATTTTTGGTTCCAGCTCAAACATGGCGCGGATCTGCTCGGCGGTAATGAGCCGCCCGGCGGAGAACTTACGATGGTAATCCACCGCAAAAGTCCCCAAGCCCGCGTGGCGCGACACCAGCACCCCGGTGGGCGCGGTGGTGATTTGGCGGGCGTGATCCCAACGCACACCCTCGCCGCGCAGGGTGCGCATAATCATGTAACCGAACAGATCCTTGCCGACGCTACCAACCCACGCCGTGGAATGGCCCAGCCGCGCCATCCCGATGGCCACATTCGTTTCCGCACCGCCGAAAGACGCGCGCGGTCGCGCCCCGATCTGCGGGGATTCCGTAAAGGTCAGAGCCCCCATCGATTCGCCGAAAGTCACCAAATCCGTCATATTTTTCCTCCTTGATGACGACGCCGCCCGCGCCCCGCCGCCCCGGCCTGGTGCGCCGGCGCCGCGTGCGTGGCGGTCACCATAGCCATCATATCGAGGGGGAGCACGCACGGGAGAAGAGGTCCGGCGTCGTCGTTAATAAAGGAAAAAGCACACAGCGCAAGCCACAACGAGACGCAAGCCCCGGCGTGAAACTCCGCACATCACAACCCCCAGCACCACACCTAACTAAAACATCACAGGAGTTTTACTGTATCTTTACCAATGGGAGGAGGTTCCACGCACCCCTCCCCTAAGCTTCGCGCAACTATCGCAACCGTAGGAGGGACGATGAACGCATATACGCCGTGGGCCATGCTGGTCGACGCCGGAATGATTGGCCTGCTGCTCGCCATTGGGGTATTCCTGCGCGCCCGAGTGAAGTGGCTGCAGAATATGCTGGTTCCCGCCTCGGTGATCGCCGGCGCATTGGGGCTGGTGCTCGGCCCGAATGTACTCGGTGCGATAGCGAAAAACCGCGGCTGGCATATCGGCTCCTGGCAGGTAACCGGGATTCCGTTCTCCGAGCATATGGGCACCTACGCCTCGATTCTTATCGTCATCGTATTCGCCTGCATGGCACTCACCGATGATTTCGACATCCGCAAAGTCAATAAAGCGGTAGGCGGTTTCGCCTCTTACGGGGTGCTCATGTACGGGGCGCAGGTGGCGCTCGGCATGGCTTTCGCGCTGCTTTTCCTCACCCCGGTGCTCGGTTCGCCGGACGTGCTCGGAATTATGCTCTTCACCGGATGGGCGGGCGGTTTCGGAACCGCCGCCGCCGTGGGCAATATTTACGCGGAAAATGGGCAACCGGAAGTGGCCTCACTGGCCTTCACCTCGGCCACGGTCGGCCTGCTGGTCGGGGTGATCGGCGGGATTATTCTCGCGAAATTCGGGGCGCGGCGCGGGCAGGCCAAGGCTTTCCGCGGCATGGATTCCCTGCCCGATGAACTCCGCACCGGGGTGCTCGACGCCAATAAACGCCGCCCGGCCCTGGGATACCACACCTTCTCCGGCGGCTCGATTGAGACGCTCTCTTTCGAGGTTGGAATTGTGAGCCTGGTGGCGGTGGCTGGCTACGGCATCGGCCAGCTCCTCAAGCATCTTTTCCCCGGCATTTCCTTCCCGCTTTTCGCCATCGCTTTCCTGGTGGGCATCGTGGTGCGTATCGTCATGAACGGGGTGGGTGCCTCCCATCTGCTCGACGCGGGCACCCTACGCTCGGTATCCGGCCTATGCACAGACATTCTTATCGTGTGCGGTATCGCGTCCATTCATCCGGAATTTGTATCTGACCACATTCTTGCTCTCGGGTTGCTGTTCCTCTTCGGCCTTATCCTGTGCACGGTTCTGGGCCTGGTAGTGGCCCCGCGGCTCATGGGCGAGGGCTGGTTCGAACGCCAGCTCTTCACCTGGGGCTGGGCCACCGGCTCGGTCTCCACCGGCCTGGCGCTGCTGCGCATCGTGGATCCCAAGCTGGAATCGGGCACCATCGAGCAATTCGGTTACGCCTACCTACCCGTGGTACCGGTGGAGATTTCCGCGGTGTCCTTCGTGCCCGTTATGGCTTTGGCCGGAATGGGCTGGGCCGTGGTGGGTGTCTGGGGCGCCATCGCGGTGCTCGGACTGCTAGGCGGCTGGTGGGTGGTGCGCTCCGGGCATGCGAATACTCACGGCGCGCCCGGCCCGGTGGGCACCCTGGGTACCGGGTTTACGGGCTAGGCGGATCGGTTGCGCGGGGCGGGCCACCAGGCGACTCGCGGCACCGCCGCTTCGCTACCATGGTGATATGCACGACGACGCTACTTCTTCCACCGCGAACTCCCTCACCCAACGTTTCCTTTCCGCGGTGGAAGATCTCCGGGCCGAGCTTGACCATGCCACCGGGCTAGATTCGCGCGGTTTTGGGGATGCCTGGGCGAAAGCGTACGCGAAGCGGGTTCCCGCGGTGGTCCGCAATCATGACTTGGGAGAGGTGCTGCGCAACCTGCGTAATACCATCGCGCATAACAACTACAAGAATGGCCAGCCCATTGCCACCCCGCGCGCCGATCTGGTGGAGGCCGCCGAACGGTTACTATTCCAGGTGCGTAACGAACCTCAAATCCAGAACTTCATGGTTCACGACGTCGCTACCGTCTCCCCCGCGGACACCTTCGCTACTGTCGCCACCATTCTGCACGCCCACGGCTACGCCCAACTGCCGGTGGTGGACAACTCCACGGAATCCACAGACGCCACGATTACCGGACTACTCACCACTAATATGGTGGCCCGCTGGGTGGCCGGCATGGTAGCGGCCGGGAAGGAATCACAGCTGGCTGAGGTACCGGCCGGGGAGATCCTCGCCCACAGCGGTGCACATGATGCTCCTCTCTACGCCAAACCTTCCGACCGCGCCATGGCGGTATGCACGGCCCTCACCGACCGCGGCCACCCCGCCGTACTGATCACCCGCACCGGAGATGCCACCGGGGTGTTGATCGGACTGGTAGCCCGCGCCGATGTGGGGCGAATTTTCCGAGAAATCGCCATTGCGAGATAGGCGCACCGCGCGGGAGGCTGCTGCGGCGTCGTACCACTGAGGGATCACCCCGTCATCGGAACGGCACCGCCCCGCACGCCGTGAAACCGCCGCGTCCTCGCTCAGGAAGAAATTTTCAGCTTTCCGTTATCTATTTAAAGCTTTCTGGGGCACACTAGAATGTATCTATCGCCACGTTATTAGCCGACGTAAAGGGGATGTGATGGCGCAAAAAGATGTTGAGAACGCACGGGCAAGCACCACCGGGCCACTTCCGGGCTCCGGCTACGTAGCGTCCTCCTCCGAAGAAGCGCGAGCAGCCGCGGCACGCGAACCGAACCGCCGCACCGTGGGCGAATTGTTCTCCTCCGCCACAGCTCAGTTCTCCACCCTGGTTCGTGACGAGATTCAGTACACCCAGGCCAGTCTCAAGCACAAGGTCCTCAATCTCGGGATGGGCGGAGTGCTCCTCGCGGTGGCCGGCGTGCTGGCGCTGTTTATGTTCGGTTTCCTGTTGCACGCGGCCGCGGCTTTCTTCACGATGGTCTTCGGTGGGCGCTGGTGGGCCGGTTACCTGACGGTTGCCGGGATTCTGCTCCTTATTATTGCGGTGCTCGCGCTGCTGGGGCTGCGCAAACTCAAGAAATCCGGAAAGTATCCAACTAATCTTGTTGGCGGCCTGAGCAAGGACGTCGACGCCGTGAAGAAAGGCCTATCGAAGTGAGCGCTTCCGATAACCGTAAACCTGAGGACATCCAGCGCGATATCGAACGCACCCGCGCGGAGCTAACCGCCACCGTCAATGAGCTGGTGGATCGCCTCGATCCGCGCACGAATATCAAAAACGCTACGGATGCCGCTAAAGACAAGGTGGCTTCCACCACGGCCACCCTGAAAGATAAGGCTGCTGCTTTGACAGAAGCCGCGAAGGATAAGGCTTCGGCTTTTGCGGATAGCGCGAAGAGCACCGCGGCCGAGGCCTCCGCCAAGGCCTCCGATTTCGCGTCCACCGCGAAGGAGAAAGTGAACGGCCTGGCTGATTCCGCGAAGGAGCGTTTCGCCGGCGTGGGCGCCAGCGCCGCGGGTGCTGATGACTGCGGCCCGTGCGGTTGCGGTTGCGCCGATACCGACGTGACACTTGCAGAATGCGAGGGCGGCGGGACGTGCGGTGGAGCGTGCGAATGCGGTGGCGCGCACCATTACGACGACGCCGCCGGCCACGGGTGCTCCGGCCATTGCTCCGCAGGGCATTCCCCCGCCGGCCATTGCTCCGCAGGAATTCCCTCGCCCGCGCAGGTAGCCCAGGATGTTATTGCCGATGCTCGGCGCGGGGAACAAACCGGGCTGGCCGTGGTGGCTGGTCTTGGGATTGCCGCCTTGGGTGCAGTCACACTACTGGGTAGTGCCCTCTTCGGGCACCGGCGCAAGTAGCTGCGCGGCGCCTTCACCCGCGGGTTGCTCGCCGGGAGGTACGTTGCCCCGAGGTGGGGCGAATCATTTCCGCGGCCTGTCTGACCTGAACTGCGGGCGTGGCGCGTGACACCTGTCGCGGGCTCGCCAGGCCCTTTACAGGCCATCTACCTGGGAAAGGTGAGGAGCGCCGTACTATTTCCGCGTATGTCACATAGCCATCTATGGGCTACAGCGGCTAATATAGGTCACGAAATAGTAAACCGGGCTAGAAGAGCCCAGATGAGATGAAGGGGGTCGAGCTCATGGGGCGCGGCCGTCAGAAGGCTAAGCAGCGTAAGGTAGCCCGGAATCTCAAGTACTTTACACCGGATACTGATTACGCCGCTCTCGAACGTGAGCTGGGTATTAATCGTGATGCGCGCCAGGAATCCCACTACGATTCCTCGGATGATCCGTACGCTCGTTACGCAGACTACGCAGATTACGACGAGTCAGATGACAATGACGATGACTGGGCGGACGACTACGATCCGAACAATATTCCACCAGCCACCAAATAGGTACTCATTCCGTTAACGAACGTGCCGGCGGCCCTAAGGCTGCCGGCACAATTGTTTCTAAGCCAAGCTCGAAAACAAAGTGCGCGGGAGAGCACCGTTTCAGAGCGATTTCGTGTTCCTTACGCGCACTTGACAGGAGTCAATGTCCAGGACGCGCACTTTGAGGGGGAGAGACTCGGTCAGCTAACAAAATGTACCTGGGTGACAGTTTTTCCGCGATTTAATGTCCGTGGCGTACACTCTCCGGCCCTAACAGTCCAAAATGCACCTTTTACAGCCTTGACGCCTGAGAATGACCCACTCCGCCTACCCTGCCCCGCGGGAAGTCGGTCCACGGAATGTAGGGCTGTTGGCTCGAGATGCTACCCGCCCCGGCAGGAGACGGGGTGTTTTTCCGAGATGTACTTCGCATGTACGACATCTGCACTACAGCTCGGAAAACACCTACCACCCCCGCCGGGATGCGTGTGACTATTGAGACTCCAGAGACTTGTGTGACTTATGGGATTCCCACGATCAGCGCGCCACACCCTCGGCTCATCGAGCCGAGCCGGCCACATGCACCAGGGGGAGAAACTCGGAGAGGTTCGCGCGGGTTCCGGAGGCGTCCACCCACCCGGAAGCCACGGCATCATCCCAGTTCAGAGTACCCACGCACAATCCCAAGAACGTGCCCGCATCGCATTCGACCACATTCGGCGGGGTACCACGCCGGTGGCGCACCCCGGCAACCGCCTGCACCGCCCCAACATAAGGGACTCGGATTTCCACCGCGTGCCCGGGATGCCGCGCCGCGAGCTCCTCGAGAAGGAACCGCACAGCCGTGCGCGATTCACTCGCGCTCAGCTCCTCACCTGCGTGAAAACGGGTGAGGAGGGGCAGCGCGTCCGCGCTATCGATTTTTCGTGTCACGGATCCACTCTACGACGCGTCGGAGCACAACGGCACCTAAGGTACGACGGCGCAACCGCGAGCGCGCCGGGCACCGCGAGCGCTCCGGGCACACCGAGCGCTCCGGGCATACCGCTCTTAGATCACGCCCTGGGCAATCATCGCCTCCGCGACCATCTCGAAGCCCGCGGCATTGGCGCCCACCACATAGTCACCTTCGTGGCCGTAGCGGGCGGCGGCATCCAGGGCGGTGTCGTGGATATCGTGCATAATATCGTGTAGTTTGGCATCCACTTTCTCGAAGTCCCAGCTTTGGCGTGCGGAATTCTGCTGCATTTCCAGGGCGGAGGTGGCCACCCCGCCGGCGTTCGCGGCCTTGCCGGGCGCGAAGAGCACACCGTTCTCCTGGAGCAGGTGGGTGGCCTCGAGGGTGGTCGGCATATTCGCGCCTTCCACCACCGCGCGCACTCCCCCGTCGAGAAGCTGGCGCGCATCGGCCTCATTGAGCTCGTTCTGGGTGGCACACGGGAAAGCAATATCCGCGCGAATCCCCAGGTCTGCCAGGTTCCAGACCTTCGCCCCGGCCTGGTACCGGGCCCCGGGGCGCTGCGCCGCGTAATCAGAGACCCGCCCGCGCAGATCTTCCTTAATATGGCGAAGGAGCTCGACGTCGATGCCGGCGTCGTCGTACACCATCCCGGAAGAATCCGAGGCGGTGACGACACGCGCGCCCAGCTGCTGCGCCTTCGCAATCGCGTACAGCGCAACGTTCCCGGAACCGGATACCACCGCGGTGCGCCCGTCCAAGCTTTCCCCGTGCGCGGCAAGCATGGCGTCGGCGAAGTAGACCGCGCCGTAACCGGTGGCTTCGGTGCGGGCGAGCGAGCCGCCGAAGCCGAGTCCTTTGCCGGTGAGCACGCCGGCGTCGAAGCTATCGCGGATGCGGCGGTACTGGCCGAAAAGATAGCCGATTTCGCGCCCGCCCACGCCGATGTCACCGGCGGGAACATCAATATCCGGGCCGATGTGGCGCTGCAGCTCGGTCATGAAGGACTGGCAGAAGCGCATCACTTCGTTATCGCTTTTACCCTTGGGGTCGAAGTTCGCCCCGCCCTTGGCGCCACCGATGTGCTGGCGGGTCAGCGCGTTCTTGAAGATCTGCTCGAAGCCGAGGAATTTGAGCATGCCCAGGTAGACGGTGGGGTGGAAGCGTAAGCCACCCTTATAGGGCCCGAGCGCGGAGTTGAATTGCACCCGGTAGCCTTTGTTGACGCGAATTTTCCCGGCGTCATCCACCCACGGCACCCGGAAGGCAATGATGCGCTCGGGTTCGACGAGCCGTTCCAGGATGGCTTGGTCGGCGTACTCGGGGTGAGCATCGAGGACCGGCGCAATGGAGTCGAAAACTTCGCGCACGGCCTGATGGAATTCGGGTTCGCCCGGGTTGGCGGCGACGACCTGATCGTAAACTTTATTCGCGTAATGCATATCAAAATGGTAAAACGTCCGAGTGCTTTCACGGTAAGATTTCGCACCGCGAACACGACTCCGCGGTGCACGTCACACTTACCGCCCGGGCCAGCGCTCCCCGGTGAGCATTTCACAAACACGCAGGTAACGGTCGCGAATATCGGCCACCACAGCGGCGGGAAGGGCTGGCGGTTGGGTGCCTTGCTCCGCATTCCACCCGGATTGCGGGGACATGAGCCAGACCTGGGCAGCGTCCTTATCGAAAGAACGCAGCGCTTCCGGGGTGGGCAGCACCTCCCCGGATTTCACCGCGCGGTAGTCGGTGGAAAGCCAGTAGTGGGCAGTATCCGGCGTGAATGCTTCGTCGGCCAGGATGAGCCGGCTGGAGCCGGCATCCATATCCGTACCGAATTCCAGCTTGGCATCCGCGAGCACCAGCCCGCGGGCCAGCGCGATGGCGTGGGCGTGCCGGTAAAGATTGAGAGCCAGCACGCGCACTCGCTCTGCGGTGCTCTCCCCCACTCGAAGTATGAATTCCTCCCACGGAATGGGGATATCCGGGTAGCCAGGCCGGCGCTTTTCCGCAATCCCGACCCAAGGTAGTTCTAGTTTGGCGCCCACCTCGATAGCGCCGTCGTACGGCATGGCATCGAGCGTGCCGAGGGTTCCGAGCGAGCGCACCGCGCCCGCGGTCAGATAGCCGCGCACCATTACTTCGTACGGGAGCATGCGCAGGGCCCGCACCAGGATCCCGCGCGCGGCAATATCCCGCGGGACGCCGCCAGGTAGGTAGTGGCTTTCTGCGATATCCCCGGTACGGTCGAACCACCAGCGGGCAATCCGGGTGATAATTTCGCCCTTATCCGGAATGAATGTGGGAACAACGTGGTCGAAAGCCGCGATGCGATCCGAGGCCACAATAAGATAGGTATCCATCCCGGCCATCGCACCCCCGGGCACGGGCCGGTATAAATCGTGCACCTTCCCGGAATAGGTGCGTTGCCATCCCCGAATGGGGACAAGGCTACCTGTGGTGTGTGTAGACATTCCCGCCCCTCAATCTCTTCACGCGGGAGGCTCCTTCGCGTTCCCGCTCCGGTGTTGCGCGAGGGGTCACCGCGGGCTCCGCATCACGTACCGCAGCCCAACGGTGATTCTCCCCACACAACGTTCTTTCCTTATAGTAAAGGAATCTTCACCGCCTGTCCTGGGAGCTAAGTCACCTATATCGCATTTACGCAGGTCAAGCGGGGTAAAGCACGACGGCGCAGCTGCCCGTGGGGCAGCTGGCGGCGCGCCCGCGAGCTACCGCTCCGCGTCACGCGGCCGCGCCGCCAAGCTCAGCCCAGCAGGTCGTGGAGCACAATCGTCTGTTCGCGATCCGGGCCCACCCCGATGAGCGAGAAACGGCAACCGGCCATCTCCTCCAGCCAGCGCACGTAGCTTTGCGCATTGGCGGGCAGGTCCGCGAATTCACGCACCGTGGAGATATCCTCCGTCCAGCCCGGGTGATATTCGTAAATGGGCTTGGCATTGGCGAAATCCCAGGTATCGATGGGGAATTCATGAACGCGCTGGCCGTCAATCTCATAGCCCACGCACACCGGGATCTCTTCCACGCCGGTGAGTACATCCAGCTTGGTGAGGACCAGGTCGGTGAGGCCATTGACCCGCACCGCGTAGCGTGTCACCGGGGCGTCATACCAGCCACAACGCCGCGGGCGCCCGGTTGTCACCCCGTATTCGCCGCCCGCTTCGCGCAGCCAATCGCCGGTATCTCCGTGCAACTCGGTGGGGAAAGGTCCTTCGCCCACGCGGGTGGCATAGGCCTTGACGATACCCACCACCCGGTCGATTCGGGTAGGGCCCACCCCGCTGCCGGTGACCGCCCCGCCGGCCGTGGCATTCGAGGAAGTCACGTAGGGATAGTTGCCGTGGTCGATGTCCAGGAGGGTGGATTGCCCGCCTTCAAAAACGACCGTCTTGCCGTCATCAAGGGCCTCGTTGAGTTCACGCGAGGCGCTAATCATCATGGGTGCGAGGCGTTCCCCATAGGCGAGGAGCTCGGTGAGTACGTCGTCGACATTAATCTCCTCGCGCCCCAGGGCCCGCAACACCAAGTTTTTCTGCGCCACCGCGGTCTCCACCTGCCCACGCAAGCGCCGCGGGTGCACGAGGTCTACGATTCGGATCCCCACGCGATTGGCTTTATCCGCGTAGGTGGGGCCGATGCCGCGGCCGGTGGTGCCGATTTTGCCGTCGCCGAGGACTTCCTCGTTGAGGCGGTCGAACATTTTTGTGTACGAGGTGATGACGTGGGCATTTCCGGCGATGCGGAGGTTTTTCGTGGAGACGCCGCGCGATTCCAGCTCCGCCATTTCCGCGAAAAGCGCTTCGGGATCAACGACGACGCCGTTGCCAATCACCGAGATGCAATCTGAATTGAGAATGCCGGACGGGAGGAGGTGGAGAGCGAATTTCTGGCCATCCACGCTGACCGTGTGGCCGGCATTATTACCCCCGTTAAATTTCACAACATAATCGGCACGCTGGCCGAGCTGGTCAGTTGCCTTGCCTTTTCCTTCGTCGCCCCACTGGACGCCGAGAATAATGACCGCGGGCATAGTATCTAATCTCCTCGTTATATCAAACAGGTGTAAAGAGCTCCGCCACCCGTGCCGCAGTGCGGCTACCGTGCCGCCGCCGTTGGACAGCCCGGGCGAACGTCCCGCTTTACTACACAATAATAACCGCCACAGCCCGCCGCGGGCATCTTTGCACATTTTCGGAAAGTTTCTCAGCTAAGGTAGAGAAGGCACGTGCCCGAATATTTTTCGAGGAGAAAAATGTCTGAACTGACTCAACCACTCGGGGCTTTTACCCGTTCGGTATCCGGTGTTTCAACCTCCGGATCCTCCCTGCGCGATTACTGGGAGGGGCTGTCCGAGCTCACCATGAGCCGGCTGGCCGATAACTGGGAAGCCACCACAAAGAAATACCGGGAGGGTCAGCGCGCCAGCTACTTCTCCGCGGAATTCCTCATGGGGCGCGCACTTCTCAATAATCTCGTCAACCTTGGCCTGGTGGAAGATGCCCGCAAGGCCCTGGAAGATTACGGTCTCAACCTCACCGATGTGCTCGATGAAGAACCCGATGCCGCGCTCGGTAACGGTGGGCTGGGGCGCTTGGCTGCCTGTTTCATGGATTCGTGCGCTACCCTCAATTTCCCCGTGGTCGGCTACGGGATCCTCTACCGCTACGGCTTGTTCAAGCAGAGCTTCGTGGATGGTTTCCAGAAGGAAGAGCCGGATCCGTGGATGGAAAACGGTTCGCCTTTTGTGGTGCGCCGGGAGGCGGAAGCCAAGCACGTGAAGTTCGCGGATATGGATGTGCGCGCGGTTCCTTATGATATGCCGATCACCGGCTACGGCACCGCGAATGTCAATACACTGCGCCTGTGGAAGGCGGAGCCCCTGGAAGAATTCGATTACGACGCTTTCAATTCCCAGCGTTTCACCGATGCGATTGTGGAACGCGAGCGCGTGAATGACCTGTGCCGGGTGCTCTACCCGAATGACACCACCTACGAAGGCAAGGTACTGCGGGTTCGCCAGCAGTACTTCTTCTGCTCGGCTTCCCTCCAGTGCCTGATCGCGGAGCATAAGGAAGCGCACGGGGATATTCGTTCCTTCGGGGAGTACAACTCGATCCAGCTCAATGACACTCACCCGGTGCTCGCTATTCCGGAGCTCATGCGCCTGCTCATGGATGAGGAAGGCTTGGGTTGGGAGGATGCCTGGAAGATTGTTTCCCAGACCTTCGCCTACACCAACCACACGGTGCTGGCCGAGGCGCTGGAGACCTGGGAAACTTCGATTTTCACCAAGCTTTTCCCGCGTATTTATGACATCGTGGCGGAAATGGATCGCCGTTTCCGCGCAGAGCTGGCGGAGGCCGGTTTCCACCCGGGCAAGATTGAGTACATGGCGCCGCTGTCCGGCGGGCTGGTTCATATGGCCTGGATCGCGTGCTATGCCTCGTTCTCTATTAACGGGGTGGCCGCGATCCACAGTGAGATCCTCAAGCGCGATACCCTCCACGACTGGTACGACATCTGGCCCGAGCGTTTCAATAACAAGACGAATGGCGTGACGCCGCGCCGCTGGCTGCATAATTGCAATCCGCGCCTGGCCGCGCTGCTCACCGAGGTGCTCGGGGATGATTCCTGGGTCACGGATCTGGATAAGCTAGCCACCATCGAGGAACGCGGGAATGGGGATATTTACCGCCGTCTCATGGAGATCAAGGCGGAAAATAAGCGTGATTTCGCGCGTTGGATTAAGCGGCGTGACGGCATTGATATTCCCACCGATGCTATTTATGACACGATTATTAAGCGCCTGCACGAGTACAAGCGCCAGCTCATGAATGCGCTGTACATTCTCGATCTGTACTTCCGGATTAAGGACAATCCCAGCCTGGAGGTCCCGCCGCGGGTCTTCATTTTCGGGGCGAAGGCCGCGCCGGGGTACAAGCGCGCCAAGGCGATTATCAAGTTCATCAACGAAGTGGCGAAGCTCGTGAATAACGACGCCGATACGCGCGGGAAGATCACCGTGCTCTTCGTGGAGAACTACAATGTGTCGCCGGCCGAGCATATTATTCCAGCCACCGATATTTCCGAGCAGATTTCCCTGGCCGGGAAGGAAGCTTCGGGTACCGGCAATATGAAGTTCATGATGAACGGCGCGCTGACGCTGGGCACCATGGACGGGGCCACGGTGGAAATCGTGGATGCCGTGGGCGAAGAAAATGCCTATATTTTCGGGGCTCGCGAAGAAGAGCTGCCGGAATTGCGGGCGCGTTACAATCCGCGCGAACAGTACGAAACCGTGCCCGGCCTCAAGCGGGTGCTCGACGCCCTGGTGGACGGTACCGTGAGCGACGGCGGAACCGGCGAATTCCACGACCTCCTCGGGTCCTTGCTGGATGGTTCTTCGTGGGAGACCCCGGACGTGTACTACGTCCTCGGCGATTTCGCTGATTACCGGGCGACCCGCGACCGCATGGCCGCGGATTACGCCAAGCAGGAAGAGTGGGGCCGCAAGGCGTGGATCAATATCTGCCGCGCGGGCCGCTTCTCCTCCGACCGCACCATCGCGGACTACGGCCGCGATATTTGGGGCGTGAAGGCAGCGCCGATTAAGTAGCGCGTGCAGCGCGTGTAGCTGCGTGCGATGCAACCCATGCGGGCGGCGACGCAAAGCGCACGCAAACTAGACGGGCGGCTATGCAGCTGCGCGAACCGCGGGCGGCGACGCAAAGCGCACGCAAACTAAGCGGGCGGCGGGTGTGTGATTCTGGCACATCCCGCCGCCCGAGTTTGTTTTGTTTCGCGGCCCGGCCTGCCCGCTATCATCGTTCATGCGCAGGCTGCTTCTCATATTTAAGAACGACGACGCCGCGCCTGCTGGCCAACCGTGAACCGGATGGAGACCGTGACCCGCGCGGTGAGCTGGTCACGCCGGAGTCGGTGTGCATCCTGATCAACGGTGGCGATAGCGTGAACCAAGACTTCGGCCAAGCCATCCGCGAGGAACCTACCGGCGAGAAGGACGGCGTCGTTCACCGCCCAGAAGAATGCAACCGCCTGACAGCGAGCTCCGCAGGAAGCAGCCCCGCGATATTCTCACGGGCCTTACAAACATCAATAGTCACACCAAACTCAGAATTCACACCAGTCCTCGCGGGTGCGGTGTGTATTGTCCGAGCTGTAGTGCAGATGTCGTACACGCGAAGTACACCTCAGAAAAAGTACCCGCCTCCGCCGGGGGGCGGGGTAGCTGGAATGGGTCAGTTTCAAGCTTCAAGGCTGCAAAACGTGCATTTTGGACTGTTAGGGGCACAGAGCGTACGCCACGGACATTAAACCGCGGAAAAACTGTCACCCACGTACATTCCGTGAGTTGGCCTGGTCTCTCTCCTCCTCAAAGTGCGCGTTTCGAACCGTGGCCCCGGTCAAGTGCGCGTTAGAGACACGAATTCGCCCCCAAAACGGTGCTCTCCCGCGCACTTCATTTCGGGGCTGCCGGGGCTAACCCGTTTCCACCCGCTGCTGCCCAACAAAGTGGTACTCCACGACAGCGGAACGAACAGAGTGGTACTGCACGACAGAAATTCAGGGTTTGGCTGTAGCTCCAATACCACTTTGTTTCCGCGCCGGGAATGCCGGGCCGCTGGCAACTGCCGGCGGTGCGGGTTACCCTTCGGCCTCGGCGAGGAGAGCATCGAGGACCGGGCGTTGCAGCCAGGCCGTGAGGTAAAGCGGGACGCTCAGCCCGACCAGCGCCAAAGCCCAGAAAATGGCCAAGCGCGACACCGGCGCATAAAGCCAGGCCAGCGGGAGCGCCACCACGGCCGCTACGCACGCGGCCGTGCGTAGCGGCCGGGTGATGGCGAGGAGCACCGAGTTACCTAGGTGTTCGAGGAAGGCGTTGGAGAAGAATGCCTGGAGCGTCACCAGCCAGACCAGCACTGCGAGTACAAGCAGGAGGGCCACGATAATGAGGCCCGAAAGGATGCCAGCTAAGCGCGGATCCGCGGCGATTGCGGAGTCGACAACCGAGCTCCCAGCAAGGGTGGAATCGGCGGCGTGAGCGGCCGCGTCGGTGCTGAGCCCAGCCGCAGGGTCAGTAGTGAGAGCCGCGGCAGAATCGGCCGCGGGGGCGGCTTTGCCGGGGCCGGCCAGGCCGGAGACCCAGCGGTTTTCCCACCAAGCCAGACCGAGAAGGCCGAGAGTGGGCAGCCACCAGGCCAGCGACGGCAGCAAAGCCGCGCGGAAGTGCTGCCACCACAGGCGCCACGGCCGGGGTGCCTCGCCGCGGAGCAACTGGGCACTCACTCGCGCGGAGGCCACCAGGCTCGCGCCGCCGCTCACCACCGGGAGCAGCCCGAGCAGCGTCATGATATTAAGCTCCACCAGGATGACGGCGTCGGAAAGCCCGCGCTGGAAAGGTGAGTCAGGATCGAAAATCCGGCGCATACATCTCCTTCGGTTGGTGGACATCCTCGTGGTGGACATCCTCGCCCGGTACGCCCGGGTCCGGTACGCCCAACGCCCGGTACGCCCGCTCCCGGTACGCCCGCGCCCGCGGGCGGAAACGTTACGAGCCTATGCGGCGAGCGAAGCCCCGCGGACCGGCACCGCAGGGCCAAAGCCCCACGTGGCCGACTTACGGCGCCGCGCTCCCGGTATCGGGTGCGCGGCGCCGCGGCGTCGTCGTACTTCTTAACCCTTGACGGAACCTGCCGCAACGCCTTCCACAATATAGCGCTGCGCAAAGAGGTAGAAAATAATAATCGGAATAATGGCGAGCACCAGCACCGCCATCTGGGCCCCCAGATCCTTATTTCCGTTCGAGCCCACCAGGAATTGGATGACCACCGGGACGGTCCGGTAAGCCTCCTCGCGCCCGATCACGAGGTTCGGAAGCAGGAAGTCGTTCCAGATCCACATGGTGTTGAGGATCGCGACCGTGACCGCCGTGGGCTTGAGCATCGGCATGACCACCTGGAAGTAGGTCTTGAAGGGCCCGGCACCGTCGATAGATGCCGCCTCTTCAATTTCCCCGGGAATCGAGCGCACGAAGCCCGCGAAAATAAATACCGAAAGCCCCGCCCCGAAGCCGAGGTAGAGCACCACCAGGCCCCACGGGGAGGACAACCCCAGCTTGTCCGCGATTTTCACGGTCGGGAACATGACCATCTGGAAAGGCGCCACCATGGAGAACACCAGCAGGTAGTACAGCAGCGACGTCCACCAGCTCCGCACCCGGGCCAGATAGTAGGCCGTCATCGCGCAGAAGAACACAATCACCAGCACCGAGGCCACCGTCACGAAGAATGACCAGCCCAGGGCCCGCATAAAGCCCGACAGGTTCAGCGCGGTCTGGTAATTATCCATCCCCGCGAAAGTTTCACCGGCCGGCAAACTGAAGGGATCGTCCGAGATGAAGAAACGCCCCTTGAAAGAATTCACGAGGATGAAGAGCAGCGGCACCACGTAAATGAGGGAGAGAATCCCGAGGAAGCCCACAGCCGCCCAGCGCCCGGGGGTCATGCGCACCCGGTGGCGCGGAGCCTTGAGCTTCGGTTTTGCCGCAGGATCAGTGCCGCGTGCTCCCGCGCGAGCAGAGTCGCGTACCTCCGTGCGCGTTTCCGCGGGAACGACGGCGCCCTGGGACCCAGCGGCGACGGCGCGTTTGCCAGTTTCGGTACTCACAGGTCCACCTCCTTCGTGCGGGTGGCGCGCAGCTGAATAAGCGCAATCGAGGACACAATGAGGAAGAAGATCACGGCCTTTGCCTGCGATACTCCCTGCTGCCCGACCTGCTCATACATGCTCTTCACGATATTGAGCGCCGCCATTTCGGTTTCCCGCATGGGGGCGCCGTTCGTGAGCGCCAAGTTTTGATCGTAAATCTTGAAGGTATTCGCCAAGGTCAAGAAGAGGCAGATCGTAATCGAGGGCATCATCATGGGGATGGTGACCGAACGGAGGGTCCGCCACCGCCCGGCGCCGTCGATCTGCGCGGCTTCGTTGAGTTCGGCGGGCACATTCTGGAATCCGGCGATATAGATAATCATCATGTAGCCGATCATCTGCCAGTTGACCAGCAAGATGAGGCCGATGAAACCATATTTCGAATCATTAACCAGCGTGGTGCCGTAATTGGAGAGGATCGCGTTGAGGAGGGACTGCCAGGTGTAGCCCAGCACGATCCCGCCGATGAGATTCGGCATGAAGAAAATCGTGCGGTAAAAATTCGTGGCGGGTAGCTTCTGCGTGAGCAGATACGCCAGGAAAAACGCGATGATATTAACGCTAATAATGGACACAATTGCCACCGAGGCGGTGAAGATCAACGCCCCGACGTAATTTTGTTGCTCCGTGAAGGCATTGACGTAATTTTGCACGCCCACCCAGGTAGCATCATCCAGCGTGGTGAAATTCGTAAACGAAAGATAAATACCAATAAAGAACGGGGCGAGGAAAGCTATCCCGAACGCCACGTACGTGGGCCCCACGAAGGCGAGCCCGTGTTTTTTCAATGTTCTCATGAGAAACCCCCTGTGACACGCGGGGCCCACCGCGATGGTGAGCCCCGCGCCTCACCTCAGGCAAGGCAGGTGTGGTAGCAGTGGACGCGGGCGCTGCGTAGCACGCGGCGTGGCGCGCGCAGCACAGCCAATAAGCGCCCGCGCCGCCCCGCTACTTCACCCCGGCGGCTGCCTTCTCAGTATTCCACTGGGTCACGAAGTAGTCCTTCACCTGATCCCAGCTTTCCTTACCGACGGCATACTGGCTCAGGTGCTGACCCAGCCCGTTCTTGAACTCCATAGAGGGAGCCACCTGGAAGTCCCAGGCAACGTTGTACCTATCGGTATCCTTCATGTACTTGAGGACTTCCTTACCGAGCGGATCGGTGGGCGACAAGCTCGCGTATTCCTTGAAGGGAGCAATGAAGCCGAGGTCCTCCGCGCAGAGCTTAGCGCCGGTGGGATCGTTGAGCATCCAGTTGAGGAAGTCCATCGATGCCTTCTTATCGGCATCCGAGGCCTTGTTATTGATGGTCAGGTAAGCTTCGGTACCTACCGAAATACCGGCCTTTTCTTCGCCCTTGACACCCATGTAAATGGGGAGGAAGTGGATATCTTCCGGCTTCACGGTATTTCCGGATACGCCATCGATCTGAGACCAGGCCCAGTTACCGTTCTGCACGAAAGCAACCTGGCCCAGCGCAAATTCCGCCATGGAATCGGTGACCGCCTTCGCGGTGGTTTGCGAGGGTTCTACCGTGGAATCGGTGAGGTACAGATCGAAGATCTTCTTCATATTATCCAGGTAGGTGCCTTCAATCTGGCCGGTATCCGATACGCCCTTATCGCGCAATTCGTAATGCAGTGCCCAGTTCATGAGGTGGGTCTGCCAGCGCCAATCTTCATTGGGCGAGAGCGAGGTGGCCGCGAAAGCGCCCTTAATGCCAAGTTCATCCTTCTTGGCCTGCATATCATCCGCGACTTCCTTGAGCTTGTCAAAGTTCTTGATTTCATCCACGGACTTAGCCTTGGCGCCCGGTAGCGCGAAGTACTTCTGCAAAATAGCATCGTTGTAAATGATGCCGAAGCCTTCCACCGCGTGGGGGACGCCGTAAATCTTGCCGTCATCGCCCTTGAGGGCCATGTCCTTATCCGTCATGGCCTCAATGAAGGGCGCATCGGAAATATCACTGGCGTACTGCTTCCACTTGGCCAGACCGACGGGGCCATCCACCCGGAAAATGGTGGGGCCATCCGCACGCCCGAGCTCATTGGCGAGGGTGGGCTCATACGAGCCACCGGTCGCGGATACGATCTTGATATCCACTCCGGTTTGCTCGTGGTATTTCTTCGCTAATTCTTGGAAGGCCTGGTCAGATTCAGGCTTGTAATTGAGGTAGTAAACCTTGCCGGCCCCACCGTCACTACCGCCACTATCGGAATTGGATACACAGCCACCCAATCCCGCGATGGCCACCAACCCAGCTGCGGCGAAAGCAGCAATTTTCTTCACTGAATGCATCGTTACGTCTCCTATGATCGTCAATGCGAGCAAGAAAGCCGTAGCCGCGACAGCACCGTAGCGCCCGGCTCCCTTACCTGTGTGGTGATACTAGTTTACACCACAGTGTGACTTATCTTGCTTTCTACAGTTCTAATTTAATGTCACCTTCGCGTGTGCGTCCGGTGGTCGTGGCGCCGCCGCCCGTTCCGGTGCGCACGCACCTTTCGGTGGGTACACCCCCTTTTCGGCGACGACGCCGCCACGCGCCATCAGCATCACTCCTCGGTATCCGTGCGGAAAGGCACCAGGTAGACCGTGGTATCGGGCGGGAGCACCCCTTCTTCCTCCAAGGGTGCGGAGCTGAGGAGCACCGCCCAGCCTTCGGGCAGGGGGAGGGGCTCAGCAAAGGCCGTCATAATCAAGAGGTCCCCGCGGGAGGTGGCGGCGGCGTCGCCCTTCCCGGAACCACCCTTCCCGGAACCACCCTTCCCGGAATCGCCCGCATAATTAATGAGCGCGACGCCGCTTCCGGCATACTCGGGGGCGCGGCGCAATCCTCCCAGGCCCAGGTCGTAGCGGGCACGCAGGTGGAGCAGCTCCGTGTAGTAGGCGAGCGCGGATTCCGGATCGGCCTCCTGGGTATCCACCGCAAAACAGCCCCAATCGGCAGGTTGGGGTAGCCAGCTTTCCCCGTCGGGAGAGAATCCGAAGGCCGGGGCATCCGCGCGCCAAGGAATGGGCACCCGGCAACCATCGCGGCCCAGCTCCGCGCCACCCGTGCGCGCGAAGGTGGGATCTTCGCGAGATTCGGGCGGCAGCTGGGTAGCTTCGGGCAGCTCGAGTTCTTCACCCTGGTAGAGATAGTAGGAGCCGGGTAGCGCGGCGGTGAGGGTGTGCCAGGCCCGGGCCCGGCGCGCTCCCAGCGCCGCATCGGGTTGCGGGTCATCGGGGCCGATGCCGCTCGGGCCGTTTCCGCACCAGCCGGTGGTCACGCCCTCCAGGCCCAGGCGCGAGGTGGCGCGCAGGGTGTCGTGATTGGAGAGAACCCAGGTGGTGGGGGCGCCCACGGCATCGGTGGCGCGCAGCGAGGATTCAATCAGCGCATTAATGCGGTCCGCGCGCCAGGGCGCGGAAAGGTATTCGAAGTTAAAAGCCTGTTGCATTTCGTCGCTGCGCACGTAGCGGGCCAGGTCTTCCTCGGTATCCACCCAGGCTTCGGCCACCATCATGCGGTCGCGCCCGTATTCGTCCAGGATCGAGCGCCATTCGCGGTAAATATCGTGGACAGCGGGCTGGTTGGCCATGGGCGCGGGCGGCACGCTTACATCCGGGTTATAGCGCACCTCCTCCACCTTGTAGGGCCAGTCCGGGAGGTCCGGGTCTTTGGCCAGGCCGTGGGCCACATCCACCCGCAGCCCGTCCACGCCGCGATCCATCCAGAAACGAATGGTATGAGCAAATTCATCATGAATAGCCGGGCTTTCCCAGTTGACATCCGGCTGCGAACGGTCAAATAGGTGCAGGTACCAGGTTTCTTCACGCTCCTGCGGGGTGCCTTTCACCCAGGGAATATCCTTGACCTGAGACCAGGCCGGGCCACCGAAGGAAGAAAGCCAGTCGGTGGGTGGCTCGCTCCCATCTTCCCCGCGCCCGGGGCGGAACCAGAAATTATCGCGTTGCGGTGCGCCTGCACCTGCTAGCACCGCTTCCCGGAACAGCTTGTGATCCCAGGAGGTGTGGTTCGGGACGATGTCCACAATGACTTTCATGCCGTGCGCGTGGGCGGCCTCGATGAGCCGCTCGGCATCGGCGAGGGTGCCGAAGCGCGGGTCGACGTCGCGATAATCGGCCACGTCGTAGCCGGCATCGAATTGCGGGGAAACATAGAAGGGCGAAAGCCACACCGCATCGACCCCGAGCTTCTCCAAATAATCAAATTTTTCAGTGATGCCGGGCAGGGTGCCGAGCGGCCCGCCGCTCGACGCATAGGAACGCGGATAAATCTGGTAAATAACGGCATCGCGCCACCACTGGTCGCGCTGCTGGGGCGGGTGGATAATAGTGCTGGGGTGTTGTGCTGTCACGATCAACCTCTTCGTTGCCGGGAACCGGTGCCGGTTAGCACCGCACTTCCAAGCTTACGTGATAGGTACGACGCCGCCGGCAGCTAGGCGAGCGCTCCCCCGGCAGCGCTGAGTTTGCGGCGGAATTCTTCCAGGTCCCGAGCCGGGCCGGCCGGGAGTTCCCCGCCGCCTGCCGCGGCCTGTGCCGCAGCGGCTTCCAGCGCCGCAATGGCGGCCTGCCAGGCGGTGCGCGCCGCGGTCATATCCCGAACTTCGGCGTGCAGATCGCCGAGCAGTCCGCGGCAGTGGGCGGCGGAAAGTTGCTCACCCAAGCCCGCGTAGATAGCGGCAGCTTTCTCCATAGCGGGCACGCCCTGCGCGGGCGCGCCGTTTTTGGCATGGGCCACCGCAACGTGATGCCAGGACATGGCGGCAACTTCCCAGGCGGCGCGCTCGGCTTCGGTGGCGGTGGTGTTTGGCTCGGGCGCACCCGCCGCATCGGCACGCTCGGCAGCCGATGCGGTGCCGGCTGATTCCACGCCAGCCGGCTCCCCACCGGCCAGCTCCGCAGCGCGCGCCGCCACCTGCACGAAATGCTCCGCGGCGGCCGGGTAGTCCCCGCTTCCGAGCACCGCGCGGGCCCGCCCGAAAGCACAATCAACCGCATTAAATTCCTGGCCGGGGAGCGCCGCAAAGGCCGTTTCCGCCGCGAGGTAATCACGCGCCGCCCCCGCGAACTGCCCGGCGTCCAAGCGCGCCGCGGCGAGGGTGGCCCGAATAGCCACCCGCCCCAGATCCACCTCCGGCAGTGCACCCGCGGGCACCAGCGCTGCTTCCAAAGCTGCGATAGCCGCGGTGAGATCGCCGGCTTCCGCGTAGGAGATCCCGGCGTTATACAGCGCATTAGCCTGCTGAGCATCGTGCCCGCCCAGGGCTGCGTACACGCCGGCCGCCTCCCGCATAGCCTGAGCGGCTGCGGCGTCGTTAGCGCCGTCGTGCAAAAAATATCCGTAGGTTTCCCAGGCGCGCGCGGCCCGCAAGGACGCCGGCGCCACGCGATACGCTTCCACGGCGCGGCGCGCGAGATTGAGCGGATTCTCCCCCAGCTGCCCGGTGGCAAGCGCCGCGAAATACAGGGCATCCGAGTCACTCACCTGCGCAAAAAGCTCAGGCGCGGAACCGCCGGGAAGTCCGCCGCCAGCGCCCCTCGCACCCGCGGCGCGGCGTTCGATTTCCCGCGCCTCCACGAAACGGGCGCGGGCCTCATCTTCATTGTGGCGCTCGAGGGCGGCGAGCCCGGCGCGCAGCAGCTCGGTAACGGTGGCGTGCATAGACATCGTTGAGATCGATGAGCAGGCCTAGATAGACCGCAGTTTTTGGAGGACTTCGATCTGGAGCTCCTGGGTATTCGGCGCGGTACGGTAGGCCGAATACGCCTGGTTGTAGGAGATGCGGGCGGCGTCAAAATCGCCGGCTTCCTCGTTGATCTCCCCGATATGCCAGAAGCAATTGCCCATGCTGACCGCGGCGTCGCCGTTTTCCGGGAACTGTTGGAAGAGCGCGATCGCGCGGCCGAGCCGGTCCGCGGCCTCATCCATCTCCCCGATGGCCTTGAGTGAAATCCCGAGCTGGCCGTTGGCGACAGCACGCTCAAGATAGAGCTCCGGATCACGCTCGAAAGTATCCGCGGCCTTCCGGTAGAGCTCTGCGGCTTGCTTGAGATTGCCGGCGCTGAAAGCCTGCTGGGCATCGTTGAAATAGGCAAGGCCCGCACGCTTGCCCTCGTGCGGATCGCGGGCGGCAGGCTCCGGATACGCGGGAGTGACTGGTGATTGCGTCATGTGCGGGCTTCTTTCTTACTTGTTCAGTTACGTGAGGGCGGCCACCGGCGCGAGGTCGTGGCCTGGACCACTGACCATTCTATTACTTGTGAGCGGAAACACAAACCTGGGGAAGGTGTGCCTGACGCGGGCGCGCGAAGCGTGATGGCGGGCCCTGCGCCACACGCCGCGCCTAGGCCCAGCGCATACGCGAAAGGCGGGAGACCGGGCGCTTTCACGCTCGGGCTCCCGCCCTATCGCTACACGGTTGCGGATTTACCGCGGTGGATTATTCTCCACGACGGCGCAGTACCAGCACCCCACCGGCCAGCAGCGCGAGGGCCGCGCCCGCGGCACCCAGCACGCCAGCGCCGGTGCGCGGCAGGCGCGGGCCGGTGCCAGCATTCGCGGGCGAGGTCGGAGTCTCGCTCGACGTGCCACTCGGGCTCAGCGCCGGGGTCGCACTCGGGGTCGACGACGCCGCCGGCCCGTCCGTGCTTGCGCTGGGCTGCGGCGCGGGCACCGTGGTCGTCGGCGTGGGCACCGGGGTGCTCGGCACCGGCGTGGTCGGTTCAGGAGAGCTAGGCTCGGGTGCCGGCACAGTTGCCGTCGCGGTTGGTTCCGGTGTCGTCGGCTCGGGTTGCGGTGCGGGAGCCGTCGGTGTTGCGCTAGGCGAAGGTTCCGGCTGCACGCGATCCGAGGTCGGCTGCGGCGCGGGCGCCGTGGTCGTGGGCTGCGGCGCGGGCGCGGTTGGTTCCGGAGTTGTCGGCTCGGGTGCCGGCGGGACCGGCGGCTGCGGCGGAACCGGAGGCTGCGGCGGCACGGGCGGGACCGGCGCCACGTAGTGGAAGCCGAAATCGGCATCCAGCACATCCGCATCGCTCAGCGTGATCTGCCCGGAGCTGGCCTTCGCCTTATCGCCCGAGCCTTCCCGGACATGGGTAGTTTCCCAGGTTCCCTCACGCTTCGGGAGGGTAGCGCGGTCGACCACAACCGAGTACGTGCCAGGTTCCAGGCCGCGCACAAGGTACTTACCGCTGGCGTCCGTCGTCGTCGTAATAAATGGTTCCGTATCACCGGGGCGGAATACCTTCACGGTAACGCCCGCCAGGCCCGGCTCACCCGGATCGTCCGCGCCGTTGTTATTGACGTCCTCCCAGATGCGATCACCCAGGTCCACGCCCACGGTCAGGCAGGCATTCGCCTGTTTGCCCGCGAACTTCTGGCCCTTCGAATCGAGGCGTTCCTTGGCCGGGGTGAGCGCCTCGTTACAGACCTGCTGGGCGCGCGCGGTTTCATCAACCACCGCGTACAGGTGCAGCACCTCTTCGCTGCCCGGGGCGATCCCGCGTTCGTGAGTGAAGCGCAGGTAGGCATCATCGGTGGCATTCGGGTCCGCACCCTCCACCGGATCGCCGGTGTGAGGATCGACCACCTCGGTCACCGTGTCATTGATGCGCCAGGTTCCGGTGGCGGCATCGTATCCACCATTCGTGCTCCAGTAGCCCACGTACGTGACCCCCGCAGGGAGCATATCCGTGATTTCCACGCCGGTGGCAAAACCGGGTCCGGCGTTCTTGGCACGCACCACATACTCCACCACGGAGCCGGTGGCCCAACGATCAGTTTCGTTGTTCTTGTCGAGGTCAGCCAGCACCACGCCTTCGGCCAGGCCGGCGTGCGCGGGATCAGCGGCGGTTTTCTCGCTCAGCACGCTGAGATCAGCGGATTTCGCGTGAATATTCTCCTTGGTGAGGTCGAGGTCGAAGGGCATGGTCAGCCCGACCTTCGCCGGCTCGGTCGTGATGATCGGCGCGCCAGTTTCAGCATTCTTACCGGTGACCGCGTAGCTATTCCAGGCGATACCGCGCGCGGCCGCAGGAGCCGTCACATTGGCGTTGATCGTCCAGGTATCCGCGCGAGTGAGTTTGGCATCATCCGGGAATTCCACCCGGAAAGCGCGCACCTGGGAGAAGTCCCCGCCCAGCTGTTCGGCGGTCTTCCAGGTGCCCGATTCGCAATTCTCCGGGCCGGATGTCGGCTCACCGCCCAGGGCGATGACCTCACCGCGGCACGGATTCACGGAGGTGGAGTAGAGCACCGAGCTGGGCTGCGGGGTGCCCTCCCCGAAGGTCAGCGGTCCGTTCAGGCGCGGACGCCAGGTGGATTCGCGTTTATTCTCGGGGGTATTGGCCCCGCTCACACCGTGATCACCCGGGTAGGGCAGCACATCGTACACCACCACACCAGAAGCCCCGGTATTACCGTTATTAAGGAGGTCCAGCTTGAATTCAGCATTGGAGGCCGGCGAAACTGTCCCGTAATTCGGGTTGGCCTGGAACTCCGTATCGACGTCGCCCTTCACGTAATTCTTGCCCGCGAGCGCCGGCAAGCCCGCCACGTTGAACTTCGTGGAGGTGGTGCAGCCGCTCGCTTCGGGGCGGTTGAGGCCGTCGAGGTTATCGGTGAGTTTGCGGCTATCGGTGCGCGCCCACCAGTTGCGGATGCACTGGTTCGGGGCGACGGCGGTGCCGAGGTTGGGGCGCTTGGCATCCGCGAGGATCATGTCGTTGGTGTTTTCGCCGGGCTCGGTGGCCGCGGTGATTTTCGCGCCGAAGTAAAGCACCATTTCCGAAGAGTTGGAACGGCTCTGATCTCCGGTGCTGGGCGGGGCAAAATAGTCGCCCGTGCCGTCGTCCGGCCAGGTGAAACGCACCAGCTGGCGTTGCTTGCCGTCCACCGTTTTCATCTCGGTTTCCACCCGCATTTTGTCCAGCGGGAGGGAGGCTGGCCAGTTCGCGGAAGTGGTGATCTGCTGCTTGGGATCGTATTCCATGCCCGGGGCAAGCAGATCCATAATCACCGGGTAGAGCTTGGCGCCCTTGCCGGTGTAGAAGCCCAGGCCGAAGGTGTAGGTCTGGCCGGTTTGGAAGAGCTCACCGGGTTTGGTGTCGAGGTTGCCCACCATCTGGCCGCCCAGGTGCGAGGTTTTCGACACCCCGTAGGTGGGGTAGCCGTCCACAATAGCGACCTGCGCCGCGGCTTGCCCCGTGGTGATATTCGCGGGCAGTTCCGGGGTGGGATTGCCAGCAAAGTCAAGGGATTGCGCGGTGACGACGGCGCGATTTTCCAGCGTGGGGACCTCGTAGTTCGGGGCGTAGCTGTAGGTGGCACCATCGGGTGCGGTGGTGCCGTTATGCACATCGGCCGGGAAGTCATCGACCACGGTGCCGCGGATTTCCAGCGTGATATCGCCACGTTCACCGTTCATCACGTCCGCATCCAGGGCGATGGAGGTGATCTCCTCTCCCGCCGGAACGGTGAGCGGGAAATTGCGGGTGGTGGTGGGGTCGACGTCGACGCTGAGCTCCTTCCCACCCGTGGTGGTGTAGGTGACCTTGGCGGGAACCTTCTTGAGGAGCGGGCGCACCAGGGCGGCCGTGATATTACGCAGGGCCGGGGTGGCGCAGGCGCCGGGATTCTCCGGGGAAACGTAGCGGCAGGGCAGGTTATCAGCCACGTGCATGCGCAGCGGAACATTCCCGGTATTCGACCACGAGATATTCCACACGGCTTCCCCGCCGCGCTGGGTTACGGCCTTATTGGCTGTTTTGCGGAAATTACCTTCGGCACGCAGGTTTTGCAGCTGGCGGGTCACGGAATCGGTGGCGGTGACGGCCGCGAGTGTGGGATCAAGCGGGGTGCCGGTGGCTTCCACATTGTTAGTGGCGCTGACGCCCTCGGTGAAAGCACCGGTGGGGAAAACAACTGTCACGCGGTAATCGGCGACAGCGCGCACGATGGGCGAACCGGGAACTACCCAGGTGACGGTGCGGGTGGCCGGATCGTAGGTACCGCCATTGGTGGCACGCACAAATTCCGCACCCTCGGGCAGGGTGTCAACCAGGCGCATTTCGGTCAGGCCCATGAGGCCGGGAACACCGGTGCCCGGGTCCTTAAATTTATTTTCGTTGGTATTGAAGGCACCTTCGTAACCAGCGGTGATGGTGTAGGTGTACTGACCGCCGATAGCCGGATGGGATTCGGGTGCGAATTTACGCACCGCGATGCTGGGCTTGGCATGCACCGGCGTGGTGAGTGCTACGGGATCGGCCACCTGGCCGTTGGTTTCCCCGGCCGCCTTCGGGCGGATTGCTTCACCTTCGGGCCAGCGCAGGTTCTCCGGGCGTACCTGCACGCGCATGACGCCGGTGGTTCCCACCGGTACGGTGCCCAGATTCCAGGTGTAGGTATCACCCTCGCGCACCGGGAGCACGGCCTGGTCATGGGAAGAATTGGTGGCGCTCACGTGGGTGAGTGGGAGTTTATCGGTATCGGAAACGTAATCAACCAGGCCGGGGATGGTGACACTGAGAGCGGTGTTCTCGCACTGGCCTTGCACGCCGGCGCAGGACCATTGCACGTCATAGCTGGCCAGAGCTCCGGCTTGGACCCCGGCGGCTTTTTGCTCTGCCGGTTCGGCCACCGCGATTTCCAAGCGCGCAGAAGAGGCCGCATCCACGGCCCGATCTGCGGTCTCGCCGGCCGCGTTGGCGTTTTCACTGTTCGCGTTGGTTCCGGATTCGTTCGTTCCGCTCGCAGAATTGGCATCATCTGCCACTACACGCACGTTCGCGGCCATGGCCGGCGCGGTCAGCGGAATCGCTCCACCCACCGCGACGACGGCAGCAATAAGTGCCGCCACCGCACCCGTGACCAACCGGTGCACCGCGACTCGCGAACGCGCCGCTCCCGTTCTCAATTTTTGCATTCCTAGATCCCTTATTAGTTACCCGTTCGTACCGGATTCCGCGCCCCGGTGGCGCGGTGAGACGCCCCAAACACGTGGCCCAGCTGCGGAAACACCTTGATTTCTCGAGGCACTCCCGGCGCCCCGTGGTTGTAAACCATGTGGAAGGTGTTCATGTACGACTTAAATAACTATGTGGTAAATCTTATCTTCCGAGGTAGCTGTCTCAAAATATGGCCGTTGGTGTGGAGGGCGTGCATAGCGCAAGTCCAGAACAGAAAAACCGCCGCGACCGCGCCCCAGCCGCACTACGTTTTTTGGGGTAACACGGAAGACGGCGATGGGAATCCCGGGAACCTCACAAACCTCACTAGCCACACGAACCCCTGCGGGGGTGGTATGTGTTGTCAGAGCTGTACTGCATTTGTTGTACATGCGAAGTACACCCCGGAAAAACACACCCGCCTCCCGCCGGTCCAGGGTAGGCGGAATGGGTCATTCTCAAGCGTCAAGGCTGCAAAACGTGCATTTTGGACTGTTAGGGCCGCAGAGTGTACGCCACGGACACTAAACCGCGGAAAAACTGTCACCCATGTACATTTTGTTAGCTGACCGAGTCTCTCTCCTCCTCAAAGTGCGTGTCCTGGACATTGACCCCCGCGAAGTGTGCGTAAGGAACACGAATTCGCTCTGAAACGGTGTTCTCCCGCGCACCTTGTTTTCGGGGTCGGGCTGGACGGGCCCGGGCTGCCAGGTGCCAGATAGCACCCACTCAACACCTGACCGGCACCCTCCCAACGCAAGATCGTTACTCGCTCAAGACTCGTTCGGTGCATACTCCGTGTAACCCTCGTGCCCCCGAGCAGCACAAAGGGCCGGTAGCCCAAATTGAGCTACCGGCCCTTGTTACCGTTGTTACGGCTCATGCGCGGAGGCAATGACGCGCTCGCGTCGAGTGCCCCAGCGCGCCCGCTTCACGGGCACCGCTTCGCGGGCACCACCCTTACTTCATGCGAGTGCCGGTGGAGCCGAGGCGCTCGCACGCTTCGACAACGCGAGCGGCCATGCCGGCTTCGGCGGCCTTACCCCACGAGCGCGGGTCGTACTGCTTCTTGTTACCCACTTCGCCGTCGATCTTGAGGACGCCGGAGTAGTTGGTCAGCATCCAGTCGGCCACCGGGCGGGTGTAAGCGTACTGGGTGTCAGTGTCCACGTTCATCTTGATGACGCCGTTTTCCACCGCGGTGCGGATTTCTTCGGCGGTGGAGCCAGAGCCACCGTGCATAACCAGGTCGAAGGGCGATTCCTTGCCAACCTTGGCGCCGACTTCCTTCTGGATCTCACCGAGGATTTCGGGGCGCAGCTTGACGTGGCCGGGCTTGTACACGCCGTGCACGTTACCGAAGGTCAGCGCGGTGATGTAGCGGCCGTTTTCGCCCAGGCCCAGCGCTTCAACGGTCTTGAGGCCGTCCTCAGCGGTGGTGTAGAGCTTTTCGTTGATTTCGCCGACGACGCCGTCTTCTTCGCCGCCCACAACACCGATCTCAATTTCGAGAATGGTATTGGCCTTCTGGGAGAGCGCCAGCAGTTCCTTGGCGATTTCCAGGTTCTCATCCAGCGGCACGGCCGAGCCGTCCCACATATGGGAGTTGAAGTAGGTCTGCTTGCCTGCCTTGTGCTGCTCAGCTTCGAGCTCCATGAGCGGGCGGATCCAGGAATCGATGTTCTGCTTGGCGCAGTGATCCGTGTGCAGGGCGATGGTCACATCGTAGTTCTTGGCGACGGCGCGCACGTATTCCACCAGGGCGATGGAACCGGCCACGCGATCCTTAACGGTGGAGCCGGAGAGGTATTCGGCGCCGCCCACGGACACCTGGATGATGCCGTCCGATTCGGCTTCCGCGAAACCGCGCAGGGCAGCGGTGGCCGTCTGGGACGAGGTGACATTGATGGCCGGGTAGGCGAACTTATTCGCCTTGGCGCGGTTGAGCATTTCGTCGTACTGTTCGCGGGTTGCAACAGCCACTGAGATCTCCTTTATTCGGCGTTCCTCGAACCATCTGTCCGAGAGGTTTTCTGTGTGAGCACGCGAACCACCGCGATGTGGCGAAGGCTCCGTGCGAGTGCCGCGACCGGCACTCTTTGAGGGTTCCTCAAACAGGTTTTATTATCCCACGTTTGGCCCCGCCGTGGCCGGACCTTTGCCCTGAGGCGAAAGATTCACCCCGCCGGGCATTCGGGTTACGATGAGCGAGGAAGCCAGCACGAGGGAGTCACCATGATCACCAGCGACACCGCCGAGGCCGCTCGCGAACTAGCCGAGCTCATGGAGGGGCGCACCACCGTAGTCATCGCGGGTGCGGGCGTCTCCACCGCTTCGGGCATTCCCGATTACCGCGGCACCGGTTCCTCCGATGTCCCCTCCATTGATTACGATGCTTTCGTTTCGGATCCGGTATGGCAGCGCTGGGTGTGGCAACGTAATCAGGAAACGTGGCGCGCGCTGGACGGCGTCGTCGCCAATAATGCCCACACGGCACTGGCGCGTTTCGAAAAAGCGGGCCTCATTAACGGCGTCGCTACTCAAAATGTGGATAATCTCCACCAGAAGGCCGGTTCTACTAGGCTCGCGGAACTACACGGGAATTTTTTGCGGGTCGTGTGCGTGGAGTGCGGGGCGGAGTTCCCGCGCGCGGAGATTGCGGCGCAGCTGGACCGGCTCAACCCGGGCTGGCCGGAGGATCCCGATCCCGCGCACGTGGCGATTTTAGCTTCCGCGGACCGCACCGGGGCGGAGGCCTCCACGTTCCGGGTGGCACCGTGCCCGCGTTGTGGAGGCTTGCTCAAACCCGCGGTGGTATTTTTCGGTGAGGCGCTACCGCGGGCGGCGATGGAGCAGTCTTTTGCGTGGGCGCGGGAGGCGGATCTTGCTCTGGTGGTCGGTACCTCGCTCGCGGTGCTGACCGGTTCGTGGGTGCTCGGCGAGGCGCTCCAGCACGGTGCGGCGTGCGCGATTGTCAATATTGGCCCCACCACCGCGGATCGTTACGCCGATCTGCGCGTGGAGGGGGACGTGGGGACGGTGCTCGCGGGCGCCGCGGATCTCTTAGGAGCGTGAGTCCATGCGTGGTTCAGCTTTTAGTGACGACGACGGCGCACGCGGCTGGTTCAAACGCCGCCGCCAACGTAAACGCGCCCAGGACCTGGCCGAATGGCAGACCCGCACGCACCGCTCAGCATTTTCGGAAAGCCCGCCGCGCGCCAGTGCCGGGTCGGCCTTCGGGGAGCCGGAGGGTGAAGGACGGCCGGTAGTGGCGCGGGCGCATTCCGGTTCGCGTGCGAAGCCGCATCCGCGTGATGAGCGGGCAGCGCGCGCAGATTATGAGAAGCGCATCAAACGCGACCAACGCCGGCAAGCCCAGGAACGCGCGCACGCGGAGGAGCGAGCGCGCGTCCAACGGGAAGCCGGCCGGGCCCACGCAAGCTCGGCGCAATTGCTGCCCACCGTCCCGCCACTCCCCTATCCCGCGAGCGCGAGTGCGCAGCAGCCCGCCGGCGCGACCGCGAGCTACGGCGCAACGCGGGTCAATACCGCGCCACCACCCGAGGAGCCGAAGAAAAAGAAAGACCGCGGCCTCTTCTGGTGGATTTTCATTGTTTTCGTGTGTTTCCCGGCCGGGTTTTTCCTTGCCGATATGGAAGATGAGGTGAGCGATCCGCCGGCCGAGGTGGGCAGCGCGCAGAACGCTGAAGATTCCGGTGGCGCGGAACCTGGCGCGGCCGGGGGCGCCGCGGCTCCCGAGGCTGGCGCGCAGCCGCTGGCCACTTACGCCCCCGTCCCGCAGAATCTTGCTGAGGCGCAGGCGGTGCGTACGGAAGGTGTTATTCCTACAACCGCTAGTTCAACTTTCGTTATTCCGGCGGGGCACGTCTTCGGGACCTACGATGCGGAGGAGGATTCCACCGGTTTTTATGACACGGAAACAGGGCAGCTGCGCTACACCCTGCCCGGAGCGGTCATGTGTTCACCGGCGGGGGATACCGCGAATATGTGGTGCGCGCCGAATACGTGGACGAGCCCCTACGCCAGCTCGTATATTTCAGAGGTGCCCGCCACCCTGCGCGCGGCGGCGGATGGTAGCGTGATCTGGGAAAGCGGAACGGAGGCGCAGGGCTTCGCGCCGGGGGTGCTGCTTTCCGATGCTGCTGTCGGGGAGCAGCGTTTTTCGTGGTTGTCGCCCACGGATGGCGCGGTACTCACGGAGGTAACCCTTCCGGCGAGTTACGGAGAATTCCATGTCACCCCGAACGGGGAAGTTCTCTATCTTGCGCGCAACGACAAAAATATTGAGTGGATGGTTTTCGACGCCGCGGGCCGTACGCGCGGTTCCGGAGTTGCGACGGATACCCAGCTCAGTTTCACCCCTGTTATCACAGCGACGGACGGCTGGTTCTTCCCGGAAGATGATGCGGCATTCACCCTGGATGGGAAGATGAATTCCGGGTCTGCCTTGCCCTCGAACGTGCGGGTGCGGGCAGCTCATTGCGCGGCTCCGCAGGCGAGCACCGCGCAGCTACGTGAGGTTCTGGAAACGTTGCTGGGCCAGAGCGCGGCGATGACCTCCGGGAACTATCACGTGGGGATGTCGTCCTGCACCCCGGGTGGTCTGGGGTATCTATCCGCAATGTCCGGGACTACCACGGCGCTTGTGGCTGGCGGGCAGGCGCGTGAGCTGCCAGTGGCGAGCGCCAGTTTAAATTTCCTTCCGCTGGGCAACGGCATCGTGGTGTCCGGCTACCGGGCGGACTCGCGCGATGTTACTTTCGCTTTCGACTGGAACCAGGGCGAGGAGCCAGTCTGGTCGGTTCGAGCCACCCTCACCGATGCCGTGCCCGGATTTGGCTTCATCGGCACCGATTTTTCCACCCCCGATTCGGAGCCGGTCTATTACGCGCTGCGGGTGAAGTAGCATCCAGAGCTCTTGCGCTTTTGCGCTCATGAACTTTGGCCGCTGCATTGAGCCTTTGCGGCGGCATTGCTAGAGTTCATTCACCAGTACCGGCCCGCACATCCGCCTCGTGAATGGGTCAGGGCCGGTCTTCACAATTAGAATCCAGGAAGGTCTTGACATCCCCTCCGGTTCTGGTAGATTTTGGGTACCAGAACCGGCCCGCCCACTTTCTTTACAGAGTGGGTCAGGGCCGGGCTTCACATACTGAGGCCCAGCGAGGCGCGATGACAACTACTCCGAAGCCCTGGACCACTTTCCACCAGCAGATTGAGATACTCACCAGCCGGGGCCTGAGTGACGCTGCGGAATACGCACAACACTTACGATCAGTCGGCTATTACCGGCTCTCAGGTTATTGGTATCCGCTGCGTCAATTTGCGAATCAGAACCACACACTTACACACCGCCGCTCGGATCTTTTCGTTCCGGGCGCGAAGATGCACCACGTTATTGAACTTTACGAATTTGACGAAAAGTTACGGTCAGCAGTCTGGCAAGCACTTTGCAAATTTGAGATTGCGTTACGGGTCGATGTCGGTCACGCCTTCGGTGAAACAGATCCCTACCTGCATATGCATATCCTCGAAATCCAGAATAATGACCGTGATCGTAACAAAGCTCGCAATTTTGCAGTCACCTTAGCCGAGACGCAAAAAAGATCCCGTGAGGCATTTGTCAAGCACCACCAAGACGCATACAACGGTCAAATGCCGATTTGGGTCATCACTGAGATTCTGCAATTCGGTTCCCTCATTAGCCTTTACCTACTCGCTCCTTTCAAACTACAAGTGCAGGTGGCGAATCTATATTCCACCCGAGTGGACACACTGGGGTCATGGCTAAGAGTTATGAACAGCCTGCGTAATATCTGCGCCCACCACGCCAGGCTATGGAATCGCAAAATGGCCGTCACACCTGCAACCAATCTCCGCAATTCTTGCGGCAAACTCAAGCCATGCCTAGGTCGGCCAGAAAAGCTTTTCACCAGTCTGAGCATTGCCGTCTACCTACTCGAACACAGAGGATTCACCGAGGAGATTCGAGCCATCGCCCGGGTACTGACCGAATTCCCGACCGGGATCCCCGGATGCTCTATATCCGACATGGGAGCGCCACCCGATTGGCAAAGCACTCCACTATGGGCACCCTATTGCTCATAATAGGTCGAAACCTTTCTACCGAGCACACCACCACCCCGCGTGAGCCGGTCATGCACCCAACACTTGGACCACTAAAGAACTACCTGTGACTACACCTTCATGGCCGACGCCGACCCAGCTCAACGTCGAAACTTTCGTGCTGCGCGAAACCACCATCGTGGATCCGTGCGAACTAACCGCCCACCCAGCGAACCACCTCGTGCCCATAGCGACCGATCCGCATGAAGCCGCGCGCTGCTGGCACCACCAGCAGGCACCCTCACCCTGTGGGGATACGGACCAAAACGCGCCAGCAAGTTCGCCGGCGAAGGCTGGATTTCCCTGGAACTCAACGGCCAACAGCTCATGCCGCGCGAAGCGTGGACGCATATCGCGCTGTTCTGGCAGAGCATGCTGGATGCGGTGGAGAGCTATCTCGATACCGGCGCGGGGCGCGGCGATTTCAGCGAGGAAACCGCGGGTTTTTCCCTCTCCCGCAGCGGGCAGCTGCTCATTTTCGAGCTCCGCGGCCAGCGCTACCTCGCCGAGCCACTATCTTTCCTACACGGCGTTTTGCGCGGCGCTGACCAGTTTTATCGGTGGGCCCACGAGTACGTGGGTACCGTTCCCGCGGCCCACCTGGAACGCATCGCGCATCTGCAGGCGCGTATTGCTGCGCTCACTGCCGCTCGCAACGCGCGCTAATCCTCTGCGCCAACCCGCGGCGCCGGGTGCCGCTTGTCGATATACGCACTGCACCCCATCGAGGTCACCAGCATCCACACCACCAGCAGAAACGACGGCCACCGAATCGATTCGTACGCGTACTGAAACACCAGGAAGGACAGCCCGGCAATGATTCCGTAGCCGGCGTCGAGGAGGTAACCGAAGCGCCGCGGCGTTCGCCCCACCGCACGCGTCATGTAGAAACTGGCGATGCTAAAAAGAATAAGTACGACGACGAAGCTCCATAGCGGGAAGGAATGCCGGCCTGCAAGGAAAACCACCGCGAGGGCAAACCCGAAGCCGACCAGGAGGATAATCAGAAAGCTAACAATCTTGCCGATGGGGACTTTCCTGCTCAGCTGCCGATGCTGCGGTGCGTCTGCCATAGACCGTTCCCTTCGCCGTTGAATATCGGCAATAATTATCCTATGAACGAGGATGCCGCACAAGAACCTAAGGAGCAGCCCACAGACACCACGCAAGCACCCGCCGATTCTGCGCACGCATCCGCAGATTCCACACACGCACCCGAGAACCGTGAGAAATCTACCGAGAGGGCGTACCGCTACCGCAAGGGCGCTACTCTGCTCATCGTGGTCGTTGCCGGGCTGGCCGCGGCCATACTCTTATTCTGGGCCACCGGTGATCCGAAAGTGGAGATGTGGATGTTCTGGATTTCCACCCTCGTTTACCTCGCGGCGAGCGCGCTTCTCACCAAGGCCGCGGCAGCGCTGCGCCGAGCGCGTGGCGTGTGGAGCCCGTGGGGCTATGCCTTGGATACCGCCTACGGCGCTTTCTTCGGCATCTCTTTCATCATCGCAACCGAGCTGCCCCGCATCAAGCTCTTCGGCGGACTTAACTGGTACTCCGCCCTTGCCTGGCTCTGGCTCGCCACCTTCGCGGTCTTCTTCAGCACCTACCTAGCCCAGCGGCATCCGAGCAGAAGCAGCGAGCCACCAGGGAAACCCTGGGAGTGACGGGTAGACTAAAGACGTACAGGGCATGCCGCAACGGTTCCCTCACCCGTAATCTGAGCCAGAACTATGCTCAACCTAAGAATCGAAAGGGGTACCTACGATGAACCGTGAAGCCCGCGAGCACAACGAAACCATCACGCCTAACAGCGCGCAGATAAAACGGTTGCGAGCTGCTTTTCCTGAGTATTTCGATGAGCAAGGCTCCTTCATGCTCGACAGGTTCGAGCAAATGCTCAGAGAAGACGACCTGAACCTCACACGCGAAGGCTACGAGCTGAAATTCCTCGGCAAGTCATACGCGAAATACCTAGCGGGATTAGAGACCGAAACCGTCGTAGTTCCTGACCTGGAGCACAATGCCGAACCCGAGAACAAAGACTCCGAGAATCTTTACATCGTCGGCGACAACCTCGACGCCCTCCAACATCTGGTCAAGTCTTATACAGGCAAGGTCAAGTGCATCTATATCGACCCGCCGTACAATACAGGATCCGACGGATTTGTGTACAACGACGATTTTGGATTCACCGCTCAGCAGCTCGTGGAGCGAATTGGCATCAGTGAAGACGAAGCCGAACGCATCCTGGATATGCAAGGCAAATCATCCCATTCTGCATGGCTCACCTTCATGTATCCGCGCCTGGTGCTAGCCAGGGAGCTTCTAAGCGATGATGGCGTTATTTTCATCAGTATTGATGGAAATGAACAAGCAAATCTCCAACTCCTATGTTTTGACATTTTTGGTGAAGAAAACGAAATCGGAACAGTTTCTGTTGCTAAAGGTACAACAACTGGGCAAGACGCGGGTGATTTAGGATCAAGCATTGACTACTTGCAAATTTTCGCTAAGAATAAACAGTTATTTCAATTGAATCGGCTCCCACTGTCGACCGAAGATGCGAAACGATTTAATGAACAGGATGAAAAAGGTAAATACTCTACTTTACAGTTCAGGAAGACCGGAAATAACGATAGACGGGAAGACCGACCTAAGCTCTATTACTCTCTTTCCGCACCTGATGGAACTGAGGTGTTCCCTATAGGTCCCGGCGGATATGAAAGTCGCTGGAGAGCAGAAAGGAAAACATACCTTGCTTGGGAAACTGCAGGTCTGATCGTCTGGAAGAAAAATAAAGAAGCCAGATGGAATCCCTATGTCAAATATTATCTAGAAGGACGACTCAAGAATGTTTCCAATCTTTGGACCGACATTCCATTTTATGATGAAACGCTTTGGGACGATATCGAGGGTAATAAGAAAGCAACGCATACGATAAAAGGACTGTTCGGCGAAGCCGTATTTACTAATCCGAAACCAGTTGGGCTGCTAGAAAGAATTGTTCAAATAGGCGCAGATTCAGAAAGTTTAGTTCTCGATTTTTTCTCAGGATCTGCAACCACAGCGCACGCTGTACTTCGGATGAATGCTCAAGATAGTGGTAATCGTCGTTGCATCATGGTTCAGCTGCCCGAACAAATCGAAGAGAATAAGCCGGCTTATAAATCTGGATATAAAACAATCGATGAGATTGGTCGGGAGCGTATTAAGCGTGCGGCTGCCAAGATTAAGGAGGAGACGGGAGCTGATATTGATTATGGGTTCAAGCTGGTTCGTCTTGAGTCTCCGTCGGTGAAGACTTTGGATGAGCTTGATGCGTTCGATCCCAGCGTGGAGGATCTTTTGGCTGGGGATTATGTGTCGAAGTTTGATCTTGATGGCACGCCTGGCCGTGAGGTGGTTTTGACTACCTGGTTGAATCAGGACGGTTTTGGACTGCTTGCTAAGCCCCGCAAGGTCGAGCTCGCCGGTTACGTGTTGGATGTTTGTGAGGATTCTGCTTACGTCATTGATTCGGGTATCACGTCGGATGATGTGCAGGAGCTTGTGCGGCTGTTGGAGGCTAACGAGTTGCAGTTGAGCCGTGTGGTGGTGTTCCCGTATTCGGTGACCTTTAGCGTGATGCATGAGTTGAAGAAGAATCTAGCGGTGCTCAAATCAGGGCAGAGCGTTGAAGTGATCGAGAGGTTCTAGATCCGATGAAGATTCGTCTGCAGACTCTTGAGCATCAGACGCAGGCTATTGCCGCGCTTGGGCACGTGTTTGATGGTGTTGAGCTGGATTATTCGTCCCATAATGAGGCGAACCCTGTTTTCGATGTTGGCGATCCGAAAATTGCGGAGAATATCGCCGAGATTCAGCAGGGCCAGCTAGAGGGCGTTCCGGCTATTGCGAAACATCTGCGCACCCGACAGGGGGATGCTTATCTAGGTGTAGATGTGCGTATGGAGACCGGCACCGGCAAGACGTATGTGTATACGCGCGCTATGTTCGAGCTACATAAGCGGTTCGGGTTTAACAAGTTCATTATCTTGGTGCCCAAGACCGCCATCAAGGAAGGCACTCGGGCTTTTATCGAGTCCGACTATGCCCGTGAACATTTCGCCGATATTTACGGAACGCAGACTAGACTTGTTTTAGAGGTTTTAGAACCGCAAAAGAAGACTAAGGGCCGCAAGATGTTTCCCACAGCGGTGAGCTCTTTCGCTTCTGCTTCTAGGTTGCAACATAACCGGATTAATTGTTTGTTGATGACTGATGGCATGTTGCAGTCCAAAACAACGATGGCCACTGATTATGACCAGGCCGTGCTCGGTTCAGCATCGGTGCCGTATAAGGCTTTAGCGGATACTCGTCCGATTGTGTTGATTGATGAGCCGCACCGTTTCCGCAAAGAGAATAAAGCCTGGAAAACGCTGATTGAACAGATCCGCCCGCAAGCGGTCATCCGGTTTGGAGCAACGTTCCCTGCGGCCGAAAAGAGCGGGGTAGTTGATTACAACAACCTGGTGTTCAACCTTGGATCTATTCAGGCGTTTAACGATCAGCTTGTTAAGGGGGGTTAATAGACAAAAAGTGGGTCTAATGACGGCGTGTCGTTAGCTCCCGATCTGGCCTTTACGGATGTTTAGACCGTCTTCCCAGGGGTGCTCGGTATCGATGTGGGTATCGATCTGGGCGGGCTTATCGCTGGGCGCGCTAACGGGTTTCTTCCGTGTCTGGACCTTGTTAGAAGCGAAATCAGACATCGGTTGAGT